>JBKJYP010000340.1:0-4055 GCA_046715695.1 Actinomycetota bacterium
TCGGGCCCCGGCGGGACCGAACGAGAGGGGCGCAACAGAACCGTTGGCGGGGATGCCGACGGCTCGGCCGAAGATACGAACGCCGTCCTCCGTCGAGCCTGAGCCCACGGCCGGAGCCCAGATCTCGACTTCATGGTCGCGCGATCTCAGCGCTTCGCCCAGTGATCGGATGTGGCTCTGCACTCCACCGGGACGGTCCCACGCGTACGGACAAACGATGGCGACCTTCACGAATCGTTCTCCCGCGCTGCCGGCCAGACCGGTTGGAACACATGCCATTGTTCCGGAGCCTTCGCCACCATCTCCTCCAACCGCGAGACAACCGTCTGGGTCAATTCTTGCGCGGCCGCATCATCTCTGCCCTCGGGGACATCGAGAGGCTCGGTGAGCTCGATGATCCAACCCCTCTTCCCATCCGCCTTCCGTGCGTTGTAGACACCGGCAACCATCAGGGGCGCCCCGGTGGCGAATGCCACCAGTGCCGGTCCCCGGGGAAACGTGGCCGTCTCGCCGAAGAACTCTGCCTCGATACCCGTCCCCTTGATGTCCCGGTCACCCAGGATCGCGACGACCGCGCCGCCCTCAACCTCCTTGATGAGCTGCTCGCGCGCGCCTGGCTGTGCCGGGTAGATCGTCATACCGAGCTTGGCCCTGTGATCGACGAAGAAGTCGAACATGCGCCTGGGACGGAGCACCTCCGCAACGGTGACCAGCCTCCGCCCGGTGGCGCCGATCCAGGCGCCGGCTGCATCCCAGTTCCCCATGTGACCAACGATGATGATGATTCCCTTTCCCTGTGCGGTCGCCGCTATCAAGTGCTCCTCGCCCCTGCACTCGAGGCGCTCGAGGAAGAAGTCTTTGCCTTCTCTAACGAACCTGAAGGTCTCCAGCCAGTAAGTCATGTAAGACCGATAGGCATCAACGACGAGCTTCTGAACGATCTCCGACGTCGCCGGCTTCCCCGTGATACGGGAGAGGTTGAGGGCCACGACATCCCGCTTCTTCGAGCGGCGCGCGGCCAGGGGGCCGGCAGCAGACGCTAGCCCGTAGGCCAATCGCTCCGGGATAAGGCGCACCAGAGCCGAGCCGGCGACGTAGCCGTAGTAGACGAGTTGTATGAGGCGTCCCTCGCCGGGGGGCCGGGAGTACCTACGCACCTACGGCCTGCCGTCGAACATGGAAGATCCTCTGCAGGAAGGTTATTAGCGTGGCTCCCGCAACGAGTGCAACCGCGATCGGCACGCCTCCGAGGATGAGCCCGGCGATAACTGCGATGACTCTTTCAGCGCGTTCGGCGATCCCTACCTTGCACTCGAAGCCGAGTGACTCGGCCTTCGCTCTCACATAGGAGACGAGGAAGGAGCCGACGAGGGCGCCCAGGGAAACCGCTGCCACCCATGGCTCGTCGTGAGCGGGCAGGTCAGGGCTAACTCCATAAAGCCAGGCGATCGGGATGAATAGGAGCGCATCTGTGAGGCGGTCGGTCGTGGAATCGAGGAGGGAACCGAACTTCGAGACCATCCCCCTCGCCTTGGCCACGGCCCCATCGAGCACATCCGCGATCGCCGACAGGATGGCGACGAGCCCTGCTGCAACGAGCCGGCCCTGGAGGATGAAGACTGCGGACACCCCCTGGATGAGCACGCCCAGGATCGTTATGGCGTCGGGATGGATCTTCGTCCGTCCGAAGGCCGCCCCCACCGGTCGCATAACCCGGTCCCAGGTCCCGCGGATCTTGGAATCAAGCACGCGCCGCATGATAGCGACCTCTTGTTTACGATGACCGCCCACAATCTTTCTCTCAGGGGGGTCACTTGAAGAGCTACCCGACGGAGAACATCCGTAACATCGTGCTTGTCGGCCACGGCGGTGCGGGGAAGACGTCGCTGGCCGAGGCCCTCCTCTTCCTCTCGGGTGCGACCACGCGGCTGGGCAAGATCGGTGAGGGCAACACCGTCTGCGACTTCGACGAAGAGGAGATCCGGAAACAGATATCGATCTCGACCACCCTCGCCCCCGTCGAGTGGGACGGCCACAAGATCAACGTCCTGGATGCACCTGGATACGCCGACTTCATCGGTGACCTCCGAGCGGCCATGCGCGTGGCGGATCTGGCCGTGTTCGTGGTCTCGGGGGTCGAGGGCGTCGAGGTCCAGACCGAGGTTGCCTGGCGCTACGCGGACGAATTGAACCTCCCGCGGATCGTCGTGGTGAACAAGCTCGACCGAGAGAACTCCGCGTTCCGAACGACACTCGACCAACTGCGTGACCTGTTCGGCATGGGCATCGCTCCCCTGTCGTTGCCCTTGGGAAGAGAACACGACTTCAAAGGCGCGATCTCCGTCATCGATGTCGCGGCGTTCGAATATGACGAGCACGGCAAGAGCAAAGAGGTTCCGATCCCTACGGAGCGACAGGCTCGGGTCGACGAGGTCCGCACGGCACTGCTCGATTCGGCAGCCGAGGCGAACGACCAACTCCTCGAGCGGTACCTCGAGGGCGGGGAGCTCACACGCGACGAAGTGGTCGGCTCGATCCGGGAGGGGATAACGGCCGCGACCGTGTATCCCGTCATAGTCGCCTCCTCCACGCACCTCATCGGCATCGACCGACTGCTGGACCTGATCGTCGCCGCGGCTCCGTCGCCTCTGGATCGCGCACCACTGGAGGTAGACGGCAAGTCGCGTGAAGCCAAGCCGGATGCGCCGCTATCCGCACTCGTCTTCAAGACGATGACCGACCCTTATGTGGGCCGTGTCAGCTTCTTCCGCGTCTACTCGGGAACCCTCAAGGGCGACACGGCTCTTCACAACGCAACCCACAACACCGATGAGCGCGTAGGCCATGTCTTCACGATGCGCGGTAAGACGCAGGAACCCGTCACGGAGATCGTTGCCGGCGATATCGGCGCGGTGGCGAAACTCACGCACACGGGTACCGGTGACACCATCGCGGACAAGGCCGACCCGATCGTCCTCCCGATCATCGAGGCCCTCGAGCCCCTGTTGCCCAAAGCCATCCAGCCCAAGACCAAGGGAGACGAGGACAAGCTGATGATCGGCCTTCACAAGCTGATCGAGGAAGATCCCGCTCTCCGTCTCGAGCGGAACGACGAGACCCACCAGACGATCCTGTGGGGCATGGGTGACGCGCACCTCGATGTCACCCTCGAACGACTGAAGCGAAAGTTCTCGGTCGAGGTTGAAGAGGTTCCCTTCATCGTTCCCTATCGCACGACCTTCCGAGGAAAGGCCGAGGCCCTCGGCCGTCACGTCAAGCAATCCGGCGGCCATGGCCAGTACGGGATATGCAACATCCGTGTCGAGCCGCTGCCGCGCGGCGAAGGCTTCGTGTTCGACAACAAGATCTTCGGCGGGTCGATCCCGAGTCAATGGGTCCCGTCGGTTGAGAAGGGTCTACGAGCCTCGATGGAGACCGGCGCCGGCACGGGCTACCAGATGATCGACATCAAGGTCGAGCTCTACGACGGCAAGTTCCACGCCGTCGATTCGTCCGACATGGCTTTCCAGCTGGCCGGCTCACACGCCTTGAAAGATGCGGCCGATAAGGCCGGTCTCTCGGTGCTCGAGCCGGTATGGGCGGTCGACGTGATGGTCCCGGAGGAGTTCACCGGCGACATCATGGGCGACCTCCAGAAGCGTCGCGGGATCCCCGAGGGGATCGACACCATCGGTGGGGGCCGTCAGATCGTGAAGGCCAAGGTCCCGTTCGGCGAGATCACGCATTACGCCACCGACCTGCGTTCCATGACGGGTGGCAAGGGCACGTTCTCCTGGAACTTCTCTCACTACCAAGAGGTCCCCCACGACCTAGCCGCCAAGATCCTAGAAGCCGCCGGCAAGAAAGAAGAAACCCACTAACCCATAGTCGACTTCATGAAAACGATCAAATATTGATGATTTTCATGAAGTCGGCGGCTTAGGTGGAGTTGCCGGGGCGGAGTTTCTTGGCGGTTTCGGCGAGCATCTCGGGGAGCACCTTCGTGTCGCCGACGGTGGTCATGAAGTTCGTGTCGCCGCTCCAGCGCGGAACGA
>JBKJYP010000341.1:0-12517 GCA_046715695.1 Actinomycetota bacterium
CCGGAGAAGAGCTCATCCAGCTCTTGGAGCCCGATGGCGTTGCGCCATGCCCCCAGCACGCTCACGGGCTCGTTGCGGGACCAGAGCGCCCGTCGTGGCTCCGCATCGCCGTCGTGGAGGGCCCGCTCGGCTTCATGGAGATCGGTCTCCACCCAGGTGAGGAAATCATCGCGATCTGTCATGCCCCAAGTATCTCCCAAGGGTAATGTTCGCCTCCTGAATGGGTGGATCTTCGATTGCGAGGGGGCGGTTCGATGCGGCGGAGTGGTAGATCTTTTTCTGTTATCGGTGCTGTGGTTGTTCTGATGCTTGTTGGCGTCGTGCCCTCCGGTGCGTCTGTGGTCCGCGATCGATCAACATGGGACGCTCCATCGTCGTATACCGGCAACTCTGCCGAAGATGCCGAGATGGCCCTCTACAGGGTCCTTGATGTTGTCGCACCGAAGTTGATCCCAACCCGTTTCCGATCCTCCGCTCAGTCGGATCCGAGGAGGCTGACGATGCTGTACCGCGATCTCGTCGTCCGCCTGGATGAGTTGAGCGGCGCGGACCGAGCGCTAGCCGAGCGTGTGCTTGCTCGTCCCACGCAGCATCGCGGCGACCAGTTCGGCTATCCCCTCCAGGTGACAACGAAGACAGAGTGCGTCACGCGTTTCTGCGTCACGTGGTCCGAGGGCACGAGCGACTCGCCGGCACCGGTCGATACCGATGTCGACGGCGTCCCGGATCAGGTCGAGACCACGATCGCCGTCTTCGAAGAGGTCTGGACGGTGGAGGTCGATCAACTCGGTTACAGAGCGCCCAAGCCCGATGCCAAAGGACCGAACGCGCTCCTCGACATATTCCTTGAGGACATCGGCGCGCAGGGCGCCTACGGCGCATGCATCCCTCAGCCCGACGCGAGCAACACCAATACGGGTCCCTTCGACGCCCCGGGCTACTGCATCGTCGACAACGATTTCTCTCCCGCGCAGTTCCCAACGGCGAACGGCTTAGCTGCGCTCCAAGTCACAGCCGCTCACGAGTTCTTCCACATCATCCAGTTCGCGTACGACTTCGTCGAGGATCTCTGGTTGATGGAAGGCACGGCCGCATGGATCGAAGACATCGTCTATGACCCCATCGACGACAACTATCAATACCTCCCATCCAGTGCACTCGCTGCGCCCCACGTTCCGCTCGACTTCGCCTCACAGGAAGAGGGAACGGCTTACGGATCGTGGTTCTTCTGGAGATTCTTGACCGAAGCGACCGGTACCCTCGACCCGACGATCATCCGCAAGGTCTGGGAGCGTGCCGACGGAAGCGCCACCGGGCCGGACGATTATTCACTTCAGGCGGTCGAGAACGTCTTGCTATCACTGGGAAGCTCGTTCAACGAAGTCTTCACCCAGTTCACCGCCGTCAACAACTTCCCCGAGCTCGTGTACGAGGAGGGGGCGGCCTACGCGGCTGCGGTGGGTTACCCGCCATTCCAGACGATCAAGATCACACGGAGTAAGCCACTGGCCGGTGGCTCGCCGGAACTTGACCATCTCACCAGCCTCAACGTGCTCTTCAAGCCCGGCAAGGGAGTCTCGTCTTCGGCCAGGCTCAAGTTCAAGCTTGACCTACCGCTTTCGGAAGCGGGCCCGGGGGCGACTGCTCAGGTATTGACTTCGTCGGGAGCTATCCAATTCATCCCTGTTGTCCTGGATGGCAGCGGCGACGCGATCTTCAAGGTCAAGTTCGGTAGGGGCAAGGTTGACGGGGTCCTGTTGACGCTCACGAACGCAAGCACGCGCTTCACGAACTGTTTCTCGGGATCACTGGGGAACCGCCTGTCCTGCCATGGAGACCCGCTCGATGATGCAACTCCCTACAAGGTGAAGGCGAGCCTCATCCAGTGATGCGGCGCGGGCGGATCCTCACGCTTGCGCTGCTCGTTCTCGTGGGCGGGCTGGCCGTCCCGGCGAAAGCAAGTGGCCACCTCCATCGGATCAGCCTCACGGGGAGGCAAGACTGGTTGGTCCTGCTGTGTCAGTTCCCCGGGGGCCCCGTTCCGCATCCGCGCTCTTGGTACGAGGGGATCATGGGCGCCACCTACCCAGGCGAAGGTGACTTCTGGAGGAACATCTCGTACGGCCAGATCAGCTTCGCCCCCACCGTGATCGGCTGGTACTCGCTTCCGCAACCCAAGAGTGCCTACTTCAACGCAGGGTCTCCAGATACGTATCGCTACAAAGATGACTGCCTGGCTGCCGTCGACGCGCAGGTGAACCTCCCCGATTATGAGGGGATCGCGTACATGGTCAACGAGGACCTCGGGGGAGCGTGGAACTACGCAACCTTCACTACCAGGACGCTGGATGGCCAGTCGGCCACCTACGGTGAGGCCTTCATCGTCGCTCACGGGCACAATGTCATGACCCACGAGATCGCTCACGCGCTCCCTGCCCGAGCCTCGACAGCTCAGGGTGGCGGCTTCCTAACCCCCCATTCTGGTGAGGGGGGGCTGGAGTCGGCGGGGGATGTCCTGGGGAAGGGGGGCGGCCTCACCCATCCGGAGTATCAGTCGCTGGCGCCGGGAACGATCGCGTACCACCGGGACCTACTCGGTTGGATCCCCGACAGAGCTCGATTCCAACCGGTTGCCGGCGCGACCTCCACCTTCTCCGTTCATCCGTTAGGTGGTTCTCTACCGTCGACCGGTTATCTCTGGGGCAAGATCCCCATCACGGGGTCAAGTCGTTTCTATTCGATCGAAGGACATCAGCCGGTCGGGTACGACCAACGCCCTCCGGGCTACGCGCAGAAGGGGGTAGTCCTTCATCTCGTCGACGAGAACATCATGCGCACCAACGGAGGCGGCCCCGCGGAGCTCATCACCCATGGCGACCCATCACTCGGGGTCGGCGACACGCTCTGGTTGCCGGGAGAGTCGTTCGTAGACACGGCTGCCGACATCAGGATCACGGTGATGTCTGAGAGCCCCACGGGCGAGTTCGTCATAGACGTCCGGCCCGCTTCGGCTGCTCGGCCAACGCCGTCGCCATCTAACTCAACCACTCCTATGACCTCGTCGCCACCTACGGGCACCGCTACTGAGCATGTTCTTTCTGTGGGTGTAAACGGAGCCGGCCGCATCGTCAGCATGCCCGAAGGGATCGACTGTCCGGCCGATCGCACGGCGGCATTCCCGGAAGGCACCATGGTTGCTCTAACCGCGGCCCCGTCTCCGGGGTCCAGCTTCGTCCGGTGGACGGGAACCTGTTCAACGATCGATCGGATATGTGATGTCGTGATGGATTCGGAGCGATCGGCGGAAGCGCAATTCCTACCCGACTCGGAATTCCGTGCCGTCTCTCTCAACCTCCGCCGGCACCTGACGGCGAAGGTGATCGTTACAGCCGCCGAGGGTCACGATCAGTGGTGTGTTTCCTCGAGTCGCGTCTCGGTGGAGAGGTTCAAGCGCGGCAGATGGGTCAGCGTGGGCAGCGGCACTGCGAGCGTGGACGGCACAGCGAGGGTCCGACTGGAGGACAAACCCGGTCGCTACCGGGCTTCGGTTCCCAAAGTGCTGATCGGCGAGGATGCTGTCTGTCCCTCGGTGAGATCGAGCGAGAGGACTCACAGCCACGGCTAGCGCGTCGCTTATCCCTTGCTTGTGATCTTGAAGATCTCGAAGCCTCGGTTGAGGACGTTGGAATAGATGTAGGGCCCCTTGTAGAACTTGGCTGACATCGTCTCCGAGTCGTCGGCAGTGAACCAGCCGAGCTCACATCCCATTGAACGTGAGCTCGCCTTCGCCGCCGACGTCATAGAAGTAGAGGCCGCCGAAGGAAGCTCCTTCGGTATGCGTGATGTCGATGTACCGAACGCCGGCACCGTGCCATGGCGCTGGGTAGAGACGGAAAGCTGTACATCACCGCGAACGGGATGGGACGCATCTGGAAGCTCGACCCCGTGACCGGAGAGAGCTGTGCGATCGTGTCCGGGCTCACGAACCCCACCGCGGTGAAGTTCGGGAGAGGGCCTGGATGGGAACCGACCCACCTCTTCGTCAGCGGCTGGGATGGGCGGATCCTCGAACTGGTGCCGCCGGGCTCCCAATGAGCGCCCACCCCCTTCGAGGTCGGACCCCCTTACGCTGCCCGGATGGCCGGGCGGGAGGATCGAGCACCTAAGCCACGCCGCCCGCGCCCGATAGCGCCGGCTATCCCGGCCCTCCAGCGTCTGAAGGTGGTGCAGGGCAGCGCCGCCGCCGGAGACGCCTTACTCGCGCTGGCTCTGGCCGGGTCCCTGTTCTTCTCGGTACCGGAAACGACCGCTCGTGGCCGGGTCGCCCTGTACCTGGGATTGACCATGGCCCCATTCGCTCTCGTCTCGCCGCTGCTGGCGCGCGTTCTGGACCGGCACGGTGGGGGACTGCGTTTCGCTCTGTTGATCTCGGGGGTGGGACGGGGAGTGCTGGCTTGGCTGCTAGCCGACAAGCTCACATCTCTCTACCTGTTCCCGATCGCCTTCGGGGTCCTGATGCTGTCGCGCGTCGGACTCATAGCTCGAGGCGCGTTCCTGCCACAGGTCATCGAGGATGAGCGGTCCTACGTCGGTGCGAACGCGGCGCTCTCACGCAACGCTGCGATCATGGGGATCATCGGGGGCCTTGTTGGCCTCGCGATCAGCAAGCTGATCGGTTCGTCGTTCGAACTGAGGTTGGCGGCCATCGTCTACGCAACGGGTGCGCTATGGGCACTTGGCCTTCCCCGTAAGAAGGGTCGAAGAGCCGAGAGCGAGAAGGCTTCAGCACGAGCGGTGGCCCGTTCCATATCGATCCGTCAAGCCATCGTCGCGATGGCGGGCTTACGATTCTTGACCGGGTTCCTGGTCTTCCACCTTGCCTTCGCATTGAGACGGGAAGACTTCGGTTCCGTCGGACTGGGGCTGTTGATCGGATCGGCCGCGGCCGGAGGTTTGGCCGGTGCGATCGTCGCGCCCCGCCTGCGTGCGACGCTTCGAGAGGAGGGCATCATCGTTTTCATGCTGGCCGTGTCGGGGGCCGCTGGTCTCGTCGCCGGCTACTGGTTCTCATTGATCATGGCGGGGGTCCTCATCTTCGCTTTCGGAGTCTCGTCGGGCGCCGCGAAAGTGGCGTTCGACTCGCTCGTTCAACGCGAGACGCCGGAGGCCGCGCGCGGTTGGGCTTTCGCTCGTTTCGAATCAACCGTCCAGCTCGGGTGGGTGATGGGGGCGGCCATACCGCTCTTGATCCCCATCCCCGGCGGAACGGGGGCCATGATCGGTGGCGTGATCGCGACGATCCTGGCAGTTATCTACACCGCAGGGAGAACCCGGTCGAGGAAAGACCAGACACGAAGGGAAGGCCGAGCATGATCGAGAGGGTCAAAGCACCGCAGACGGGTCCGGAGAAGGAGATGCTGTGCGCGTTCCTGGACTATGGACGAGCAACGATCCTGTGGAAGATCGCCGGCCTGTCGGACGAAGACCTTAGGCGGGTGATCGTGCCCTCCGGTTGGTCGTTGCTCGGTCTCGTGAAACATCTCTCGATGGTGGAGTCTTGGTGGTTCGAGACGCAGATGGCCGGGGGAGATGTGCGTTTCCCCTACGTCGACAGTGATCCCAACTCGGACTTCAGGATCGAGCCCCATGAGACGACCGACGAGATCGTCTCGAGGTTCGAGCAGATGGTCGAGATCTCTCGAGGGATCACAACCGGTGCCGATCTGGATGACGAGACCAAGGGCCGCGAGAGGCCCGGCCGGTCGCTGCGTTGGGTGTTGCTGCACTTGATCGAGGAGTACTCGCGTCACAACGGCCATGCCGATGTCGTCCGCGAATTGATCGATGGATCAGTAGGTGACTGAAGTTTCCGCCACGATCCCGTTGCCGATCATGGATGCCTCGACGGGTTTCGAGAAGTAGTAGCCCTGGCCGTAGTTTCACCCCCATTCCCGCAATAGCGACGCCTGCTCTTCGGTCTCAATCCCTTCGGCAACCACCAGAAGCCGCAATGAGTGGCCGAGCTTGACGATCGCGTGGGCTACCGCTGAGTCCTCGGAGTTGTGAGAGATCGCTTCCGTGAATGCCTTGTCGATCTTGAGGACATCGACCGGGAGCCGTTGGAGGTAGCTCAAAGAGGAATAGCCGGTTCCGAAATCGTCGATCGCGATCTTCAGACCCAGGCCCCTGAGTTGACGCAGCCTCTCGACGATGGCGGGGACGTTCCCGACGAGCATGCTCTCGGTGATCTCGATGCTGAACGAGGATGGAGGGAGCTCGTGGCGCAGCAGCGTTTCGCCGATCTCGTGAACCAGCTCCGGCCTCTCCAGCTCGCGTGCCGAGAGATTGATGTTCACGGCGAGATTCGGCCTGTCCGGGTGGTCCTCCGACCAGGCTTTGGCCTGCTTAGCTGCCGTCTCCCTGACCCATCGCCCGATCGGATGGATCAGACCGGTTTCCTCCGCGAACGAGATGAAGTCATCGGGGCTCACCAGACCGTCGATGGGACGTTTCCAACGGATCAGAGCCTCGACCGAGACGGTCGTGTTGGTCTGCAGATCGACTATCGGCTGATAGTGAAGGACGAACTCCGACCGATCCAGAGCTCGTTCCAACTCCCCTTTCAACTCGATGCGTCTCACAACCTCTAGATGCATCGACGGGTTGAAGAGTTGAAGGTGGCCCTTCCCATGGCTCTTGGCGAAGTGCATGGCGACGTCGGCATCGCGGATCAGCTCCTCGGGCTCGGTGAACTCCTTCGAGCTAACGAGACCGATGCTTGCGGTGATCGAGAAACTCCGGGGACCGGCGAACGCGGGTTCGGCTATGCGAGTCAAGACCCGGCCGGCGAGACGGGTCGCTTCTTCCTCGTCGGTCTCCTCGAGCAGGATTGCGAATTCATCTGCGCCGAAGCGAGCGATCGTGTCCTCCGGGCGGAACTCCCTATGGATGCGTCTGGCGATCTCGAGCAAGAGACCATCCCCACCCTCATGACCGAGGGTGTCGTTGACCGATTTGAAGTCGTCGAGATCGATGAGAAGGACGCTGATGGGCAGGTTGTGCCTGCTACTACGAGCTATCGCGTGGCTCGTCCGGTCGACGAAGAGGGAGCGATTGGCAAGCCCGGTGAGCGAGTCATGTAACGACTGGTGCGTCAGCTGTGCCTGTGCTTGTTTCGTAGCCGTCACCTCGAAGCCGTAAACGTGGATGACCCCAAGGTCCGGCAACCCTCGGTAGTCGAGTAGGAGCGTCCTGTCCTTCACCTCGATCTCCTGTTGGAGGAACCCTCCTTGTGTGGCGATCTCGGCAAGAACGTTGATATCCACCTCAGGGCAGATACCGGACCAAGCCTTTCCAACGAGGTCCTCCCCGAAGAACTCCTCCGTCGCCGGGTTGATCGTTTCGATGACCCCATGCCGATCGAGTCGTACGACGGGGGCCGGGTTCTGCTGTGGGAGGGCGGCCATCGCAGTCAGCTCGCGAAGCGCTCGATTCTTCTCCGTAACGTCGTTAACGAGCACATGGCGCGCGTCCTTGCCGTTGAACGTGAGCGAATTAGAGGTGATCTCGACCTCGATGACGGTCCCGTCCTTCTTCTGATGCCGCCAGAGCCCGGAGCGCTCTAACCCGCTCTTCGCTTTGGCCACGTTGTCGAGGAGTGCCGGGATGTCGTCGGCCGGGCGGATATCAAGGATCGTCATCGCCTCGAACTCCGCTCGCGAGTAGCCGTAGTGCGTGGTCGTGGCTTCGTTGACAGCGATGATCCTCAGTGTGTTGAGGTCATAGACGAACATCGGCTGGGGGTTGTCCTCGAACAAGATGCGATAGCCGGTCGCCGAATCGCGCAATTCGTTCTCGACCTTACGCAGCCGCGTAGTTGTCCACGCGAGGAATTCCCCGACGATCACGCACAACGGGATAACGACGGATGCCGTCGATATCTCTTGGGGTGGCCTATCTCTGATGATCAGCGGAACGACATAGACGAGGCCGGCCGGGACCGCGAGCAGAAGAGCCGTCCCGCGCGGTTGAGAGATCCCGATCCAAGCGAACATCAAGATGAAATAGGTGCCGTAGGAGTAGGGCTCGATCCCACCGAACAGGTTGCCGGCGAGGAGCAGAGAGAGCGCAGGCACGACGATGAACAAGGTGGCGCGTCGACGCCATCGGTCCCAGGGCGCGAACCATGTGATCGCCCCCGCGGCGAGGGTGGCGGCCCCGACGATGGCAAGGGCCGACTTGATGGCCCCGGGGCGCAGGGGCAGATTGATGGTGACGAAGACCACGACACCGCTCAGGAGGAACAGAACGGCGGCGAGGCGGGCAACGAGGATCGTCGAGAGTGTGCCTTCGCTCGCGCGCTCCCGTCCCCCTAGCCGGTCTTCCGCACCTTCCATATGTTCTCCGCCGGGAAGCGACGCGCCCAATCGAGCGGACGACCACCATACGTGGAGGTCGCATCCTCCGGGGGCTGGACCTCGATCAGGTCTTCCACAACGAAACCGGAGTAACGGAACAAACGGATCCAGGCTCCGTACGGGAGTTGATAGTCGACGAAGCCGGCGTCTTCCAGCTTGCGCATCCCGAAGTAATCGCCGTGCAGCTGTGTCGTCACCTCTTCGATGTCCGGCGGCCAGCACATCACAAGCAATGGACTGGTCGTGCAGAAGGCTAGGAGACCACCGGGTTTCAGGATCCGGGCCGCCTCGCGAACGGAATGGATCGGGTCCACCCAGGTCATCGCGCCGTAGTCCGAGAACACGACGTCGAAGCTGGCGGGCTGGAAGGGCGTGAACTCGCCGCTCGCCTGGACGAGGGGGATCTGCGTCTCCGTGGCATTGAGCAGGTCCCGGGCGTGGCCGAGCTGGCGGTAGGAGATGTCCATCCCCACGGCTCGTGCGCCTTTGCCGGCCAGTGCCACCGACCATTGGGCCCCACCGCAGCCGTATTCCAAGACATCTTTGTCGGAAACGTCCCCCAGGACGTTCAGTCGTTCCTCGGGGACGCGCCAGATGCCCCACGCCGTGGCCTTGTCACCGGCGAGATCGAGAGCGTGCTTGGCCTGATACTCATCGGCATAGGTATCCCAGGCGTCGTGGTTCCGCCGGGCATCGGCGGCGATCTTCTCCTTATTCACCCGTTTGGTATCCCCTCAATATCTGGTCCGAAAGAACCGATTCTGACCCTAGAAGCGCATGGATGCCCAGAAAAGTTCTGTTTGAGGGACAAAGTCTCTACTCCAAAGACCCCCAAATCCGGACAAAAAGGCAGGTCAAGTGGCATTTTTATCGGTGATGGAAACACCTGGGACCGCAGGATATGTTTGTGGCTCGGCGAATCGAGGGGGAAGCTAGAGGTAGGAGCCGAGAGGCGCCAGATATGCCGATAACGAAGGTTTTGGCAGTACATAAGGTTTTGGGCAGTTTTGGGCAGTACCGAATGGAGGTGGGTGGATGAGCAAGCGTGGCAGTAGCCACCGAGCGCGGCGGATGACCGGGGCGTGTTCCCTGATCGTTGCGCTGCTTATGCTCGCGTGGCAGGCAGCAGCTTTCGCTGGTCCCGGCGGAGGCGCACAGCAGACAGACCCGGGTACGGCCCAAGAGGCCCCTGCTCCGGCGGAAGACGACACGGAGGCTTCGGCCCCCGAGTCACAGAATACCGATAAGAAGACCGCTTCTCTGAGTGGTTCCAAGGCAACGGCCGCTCAGGAAGAGCCCGTAGAAGAGGCAACCGGCGGCGCTAGCTCCTCGGCCTCCGTGATCGACCTCGAGATCGCCGGTAGCGATCTCCTTACCGTCAGCGAGAGCAAGACCGAAGCCACGGACGAGGGCTGTCACGCCGAGGCCAACATCCTTGCGCTCGGCGGCGTCGTTATCACCGGTGAGGAAGCCGATTGTGCTGCGGGTCAGGACACCGTCTCCGAGGGCGACATCGGCATCATGGCGATCTGTGACGGTTCCGGTGGAGTCATCTGTCTAGCCATCCTCTACGGCTACGCGCAGGGCACCGACAACAAAGACTCGACCGAGGCGAACAGCCAGAGTGACGTCGCCTACGCTTGTCTGGGTGGCGAGTCGGAAACACCTCGTGATTACTGCTCCGGTCCCGTCGGTGCTCGAGTAGCCGAGAGCCGTAGCCACTCAAGCCGCAACAAGAAGACCGGTGAGGCCGGATCAACGCAAGAGTCCAGCCTTCTCGACGTCTGCATCGGTGGGGAAGACCCCGAGACCGGTGTCTGTGACGGGATCGGCATCGTCCTTCTGCACTCGGAGGGTTCTGCAGTTGCTCGTCCTGGTGAGACCGCTGAGATCGGCGGCGAGTCCCAGACGATCTGTGTCGAGGTTCAGCGTGAAGAGTCGCCCGTTTGCTACAGCGGCAATAATCCAGTGATCCCGCCGGGTTGCGATGATGTTCCCGACGAAGAGCGCCCCGGCGCCCTCTGTGTCGCACTGAACGACGGCGATGTCACTGCCGAGGCCGGCAAGGGCTCAGGTCACCAGGAGGCCATCAGCCTCGACGCGATCACCGTCATAGGTGGGAGCATCGATCAAGGTGATCTATCGGTGGACTCTACGAAGGTCAAGGGCGAGAAGGTTTCTCCGCCCAAGCCTCCGAAGCCCCCAAAGAAGCCTGAGAAGAAGAAGCCGACGTTGGCCGGTCCTGCTGGACCCGCACTCGCCAACACCGGTGTCAGCGTTATCCCCACGATCCTCTTTGCACTCGGACTCATGTTGCTGGGTCTGCGCCTCGTGCGCACCCCCGCTCCTGTGCGGAGGTCGTAACCAGAACCAAGTAGTGATCACCACCCACAGCACTGAAACGAGGGGCCGGGAAACCGGCCCCTCGCTCTTTGTCCGGCCCCCCCTCTCCCTCCGTTTGCAAGAATTCTCATTGGCGTGAATAATCATGCGATGCGAAAAGAGGGGTTCTGATGGGGAATCCCGTGGTTGTTCTCGGCGCGTCGGGGTTCAGTGGGGGAGAGCTCGTTCGGCTCCTCGCCGGTCACCCTGCCGTGGACGTCGTAGCGGTCGCGGCGGAGCGCAGAGCCGGCGAGCCGATCGGCGATGTCCATCCCAACCTGGCACATCTCGATCTTCAGCTGCTGCCGGCAGCCGAGACAGCCTCGACCGAAGCCGATATCTGTTTCTCGTGCCTCCCCTTAGGGGAACTCCCAGCCCTCGTGCCCGCCATCGCTGCGAAAGCGATCGTGGACATCTCCGGCGACCACCGAGAGCCCGGATCGAGCTGGGTGTACGGCCTCACGGAGTTCGCGCGAGCCGATGTCACCGGAGCGCAGAGGGTGGCTAACCCAGGCTGCTATCCGACGGCCGTCCTGCTCGCACTTGTGCCCTTCCTGAAAGCCGGCGCGATCGAGGCGCCTTTGATCGTGGACGCGATGAGTGGCATTTCGGGGGCCGGTCGGAAGGCCGAGGACCGTTTGCTCTTCAGCGTCGTTTCGGGAGACGTCTCGGCGTATGGGACCACCACACACCGTCACGTCGCGGAGATGGAGGCAGGCATCTCCGCGTTCGCAGGCGTCGATGCGGGCGTTTCGTTCACTCCACACCTGGTCCCGATGGTGCGCGGGCTGCTTGTGACTGCCCGGGGTCGGCTGAAGTCGGATCTGTCCGACGACGCTGCGCTCGAGATCCTCGCCGAGGAGTACCGCGACGAGCCTTTCGTACATCCGATCCAAGGCTGGCCCGGCGCGAAAGCCCCGACCGGCAGCAACCACGCGTTCGTCTCGGCCCACGTCGATAAGCGGAACGGTTGGCTGGTCGCATCAGCGTCGATCGATAACCTGGGCAAGGGCGCAGCGGGGCAGGCGATCCAGAACGCCAACCTCATGCTCGGACTCGAGGAGACATCGGGCCTGGACTCGATCGGGGTGTGGCCATGACTTCTATCCAGTGGCCGCTGGGTTTCACCTCAGCGGGCGGTAACTGCGGCATCAAGGCCTCAGGGACCGGCGATCTTGGCGTGCTCGTGGCCGAGATACCGGTGCAGTGGGCCGGGACTTTCACCCTCAATGCGGCCGCCGCGGCCCCCGTGCTTTGGTCGAAGGCCCAGTTAGGCAAGCTCGTCCGGGCCATCGTCGTCAATTCCGGGAATGCGAATGCATGCACGGGGCTCCAAGGAGAAGAAGCGGTCTTGCGAACGGTCAAGGCTGCCTCCAAGGCCCTGTCGTGTTCGGAGGAACAGATCCTCGTGGCATCGACGGGCCCCATCGGCGTACCCCTTCCCGTCGAGAAGATCACAGCGGCTCTGCCCCGAGCGATCGGGGAACTCAGTCGCGAGACCGAGCCCTTCGCGAAGTCGATCATGACGACAGATACGAAGATGAAGATAGCGGTCGCGAAAGCCGGTGAGGCGACGATCGTGGGTGTGGCTAAGGGGGCCGCGATGCTCGCCCCGAACATGGCCACGATGCTGGCGTTCATCGCCACCGACGCGCGCCTTCCCGACGATGATCTCCTTTCCCCCTATCTGCGCATGTCGGTGAGGGATTCGTTCAACC
>JBKJYP010000342.1:0-10767 GCA_046715695.1 Actinomycetota bacterium
TCGCTTCCGGTTCTTTCATGGAGATAGGTCCGGCGATCGGTTGGTTCCGGATGCGCATCCCTCTCATCGAAGGCGAGCCCGTCGGACCCTTGACCCGCGTCCTGGTTGCAGCGGATTCGGGGAACGGGATCTCGGCAGCGCTGTCTTTCACGGATTGGATCTACGTCAACCCAGACCTAACCGTGCACCTCTTCCGCTATCCGGAGGGCGAGTGGGTGTGCCTGGACGCAGTCACAACACCGGACCCTTCCGGGATAGGCATGGCGACTTCCAAGATCTATGACGAGAAAGGCAGGATCGGGGCGGGAGCGCAGTCCCTGTTCATCTATCCCCGATAGCGGACGGGCTCGGCCGGACGCCAAACAGATCAGCCCCGGGAGCCCACCAATTCGAAGTGCCACGGCTCCCATGACATCGGCCTGTACAGCGGCAGCTGCAGCTCCTGGACGAGTTGAGCCGCGAGATTCAGATCGCCTCCCAGGTCTACGGCCAGGCCGACCTCGTGGAAGGAGTGACCGGGGGGGGCCACCCAGTTATCGGCAGCCTCTGCGGAGCCGTACTTGGCCAAGGCGCCCAGCCACAGTTGGTATTGCCGCTCTTGGGTCCTGAAGCCTGAAACGAGAGTGATCCGACCATCACCTGCATCCAGCAACCGGTTCAGCGACTCAGCCAGAACCGGGTGGAGGCCGGTGACGGAGGTCGAGGGAAGCCCCTGGGCGACGTACTCCTGCTCGACCGGGGCGCTGTCTTTGAACCCAGTCTGGAACCGATGGACCTCGGCCCCCGGCATCGCTTTGCGCAGCGAGCGAGCCAAGACCTGGAAGGTCACGCCCGTCTCGGCGCCGATGACCGCGACATGAGCTGACTGGAGCTTGTCTTCCGGGATCGAACCGACGTCGATGAGAACATCGGCGAGGCTCGGTGAAGCGTTCTCGGCAACGGCACCGACGCTGAACACCCCGACGTCTTTTATGTCGATGCTCTTCGAACCTTTACGGCCGAGTTTCTCCGCGCCCTGCTGCGTGACGACCGCGTCACCGGCCAGCAGGGCCTGCCAGACGAAGTCGGCCTCTCTGGTAGCGATCGGCGCAACCGATCGGAACGTCGCGGGGTCGACGGCGGCTGCGAGTAGAGGAGTCAGCCCCCCTGATCCTTTGGCCTTGATGCGCTGGATGGCGACCGGAGCAACCACTGCGGTGCCTGGGGTTCCTTCAAGGGTGGCGATATCCGCCTCGGTCAAAGCGTCTACGGTCTGGACGACGAATGCGGGGACGGCAGGGACGGGCTCCGGCAGGGAGACCTCGCTGCCCGGTGGCACCTCATAGACCGCCGGCGCGCCGGCGCAGGCGACAGCGAATAGGGCGGAGGCGGCCAGCGCCGCTATCAGTAGACGTTTCATGGTGGAGCCAGGGTAAGGCTTAGGCGGGAGTACGCCTCCGCTCCGCCCATTCCCTCGCGGCCCTCAGGTCGTCGACGATCCTGATCCCCGCGGCCGCTGCCACGCCGAACGCTGCCATCGCCAATACGTAAGTCACGATCCGCCTCCCCGTGCGAAGAACTGCCTCTGGTCAGACCTTCGACCACTCAGCCGCGGCCTTTAGCAGCCCAAGCAACAAGAGATGTGGTCGGGATAAGGCCGAACCTGTGTCATCCTGAACAACGTCCATCCGGGCGGGATTCCGCGGGTGGGGCGGAAGTGGCGGAGATATTGGGCTTGACGACCTAAACAACGGCTCGGGGGTGCCGAGAAATCTCATGTTCCTACTCAACCTTTTCTCACGTGTTCGGGCCGACAAGTTCCCGATCTGGCGGATAACCGCCGGGCTGGTGCTCGTCACGCTCTTCGTCAGCACTTTCGCGGCCACCCTCGGCCGCAGCGACAAGCGCATCCGGTTCCACCGCACGCGCTCCGATAGCGCGGCCGAACGGCGCGAGCAGCGATCGGGGACGCCCATCGTGGCTCAAGGTGAGAATGGACCCAGACCTCAGCCGGCAGCGCGGGACCTCGAGGCTTACGAAGGACTCGGCTCCTGGGTCGATTGGATCGACGACGGGCCGTGGGATTTCCCCTTCTCCACGCTACGGAGCATGAAGGAAAGAGGCGTGCAGACATTGTTCGTGCAGACCTCTACCTACGGCATCAAGCAGACGCTCCTCGATCGCGCCTCACTCACCGTATTCATCGAGGAGAGCCATCGGTTGGGGATGAAGGTCGTCGCCTGGTACGTACCCAACTTCGCGCACCGAGAGAACGATCTACGTAAGTCGCTCGCGGCGCTCAATTTCAAGACCCCTACCGGACAACGGTTCGATTCCTTCGCTCTCGACATCGAAGCAACCACTGTGCAAGACATCGAGACGAGGAACCAACGTCTGCTGTGGTTGTCGCGGGAGATCAGAGCCGCTGCCGGACCCGACTATCCGCTCGGCGCCGTTATCCCCGACCCGATCGGCTCGCGTTATTGGCCGAACTTCCCTTACAAAGAAGTGGCCAAGACGTACGACGTCTTCGTCCCGATGGGTTACTTCACGTTCAGAGCGCGCGGCTACCGCAACGTCGCTGCATATACCGCTGCCAACATCCGGGCGATCCGCAAAGCCGTTGGTGATCCACATGTACCCGTGCATGCGATCGGGGGGATCGCCGGCGAAACCGGACCGAACGACGTACGCGGCTTCGTCGACGCCCTAAGAAGGAACCGAGCCCTTGGTGGAAGCTTCTATGACTTCCCGATCACGACCGAGGCCGAGTGGCGAGCTTTGTCCCACCTCTCTAGGGGTTACTAACTTCTCGTCTTAGGCTCCAGAAACTCTCGCTGCCTCTCGTACCTCTGGTTCATCAGCGATATCCGTTTACGTAGAACACCTTCGATCTCCATCAGCTTGTGGACGCGCGCTTCAGCGGCTTTGGTCATCGTGGCCGCTTCCTCCCGCGCCCGAGCAGTGATCCCCTCCCCAACCTTCCGACCATGATCCAACAGCTCCGCCATCTCCCTGCCCACCCTCATGTAGGGAGCCGCACTCCGCTCGTCGAGTGCGGCGAACTGCTCCGCCAGGTAACGGAGTTGACGTGCGATCTCGAGGACGAACGCGTCGACGTGGGTCCTGTCGTAGCCGCGGTCGGCATCGGGGAAGGAAGTGGATTCGACCTGCTCGGGAGTGAGGAGCTCGAGGCTCAGATACTGTTCCATCAGAACGGGTTATCCCCCGATGGCGAAGCTCTGAACCTCGATCTAGGTCGGAGTTTCCGAGACCGCTTCTGGCTCGTCGCCGATCTTATGGACGAAATCAGTGAGCATCTGCTCGACGGGCTGATCGCGGGCCTCAGCCAATTCCTTCGCGAGCCCGGCCGCGACCCTGGTCAGGCGGCTGATGAGACGGGCGGAGTCATCGCTTGCATGATGTGACACCTGGTCGTCATCCACCGCGGCACTGAGCGGCAGGACCCCTCGGACCTGGCTCTTGGTGACCTGCATGAAGGATGTTGTCGCGACGAGCCTTTTGCCGTCCAGCGTCGAAACGTGGGCGTCGGTGACGGGAACGAACGAGCGGTGGTCGCCGACTATCGCCTCCCATCCATCCGAGAATCGATCGAGCTCAGGAGGAAGGTGGACATCACCCTCGATCTCGCAGATGTCGGTCAGGATCAGCACCCGGACGGAGCGCATCTCCGAACGCTGGGCCTCCGTGATCGCCGATGCCAGCATGCTCTCGACGTCTTCTGCGGAGAACGGCATCGCAAGGTAATCGGAGGCGAGCCCGTGCGCGCGCTTGGCATCACTTGGGTCGTGTGTCTGGGCCAGCACGATCACGGGGACCCGATCGAAGCGACGGTCGTTGCGCATCCGCTCGACGAGCTCCCAGCCGAAGACCACCGGGAGGTCTATAGAGATCACCGCAGCATCGAGGTCCTCGTTGAGTACCTGCTTCCAGCCCCCAGCAACCGTCACGGCCTCCAGGACGACGTAACCGGCCTTGCGGAGGCGAGTGTGGACCTTCAGAGCGAATTCCCCGTGCTCCTCGCGCGCGACGACGAGTACCTTCTCTGCACGGCTCGGGCTCAGCTGACAACCTCCATCTCGTTCACGTGACTGGGGAACCCTTACACAAACGGACCTGGGGAGTGCGAAAACCTCTCATCGCCCTTGGAACTGGGCTTGCCGGCCCTCTGCGAAGGCCCCCACGGCCTCCGCGAAGTCATGAGAGAAGAACATCATCAGCTGGGAAGCCG
This sequence comes from Actinomycetota bacterium, assembly GCA_046715695.1. Classification (GTDB taxonomy): domain Bacteria; phylum Actinomycetota; class CADDZG01; order CADDZG01; family WHSQ01; genus DATLNM01. The sequence continues at coordinate 4,232 of JBKJYP010000342.1, forward strand.
CCTCTTGGTCCATGCCGGCTTCGAGATCGAGCGTCGACGCAAGATCGACCAGACGCTTGACCTCCCTGACCACCAGTGGAGGCGCCTGGCTGATACGGATCGCGAGATCGTCGACCGCAGCGTCGAGCTTGTCAGGTTCCACGACCATCTCCGCCAGGCCGATCTCGCCGGCTTCGGAGCCGCTGATCTTCTCCGCCAGCCAGATCATCTTCTTCGCCCTCCCGGTGCCGACGAGAGCGGGCAATCTCTGGGTTCCACACAGGTCCGGAACGAGGCCGAACTTGGATTCCAGGATGCCGAGCTGAGCATCGGAGGTGACCACTCGGATGTCGCATGCCAGAGCGAGCTGCAAGCCTGCCCCGAAAGCATGGCCCTGGACCTTGGCGATGACCGGGAGAGGGAGAGCGGCCAGAGCCCGGAAGCCAGACTGGGCACGAGCGATCATCTGCTCGGGCTCGCCCGGTGCCATACCCAGCGCCGAGGTGTCGATCCCACTGGAGAACGAACGTCCCTCGCCGGAAACAACCACAACGCGGAGCCCGGGGATCCCCCGGATCCATTCGGCCGCCCGCGTGAGCCCGTCGAAGACATCGAGGCTCATAGCGTTGAGCACCTCTGGGCGACGGAGCACGAGGTCCGCGCGCACGCCGGAGACGTTCACATCGACAACGGGAGCGGCCTCTTCCATCTACGCCTCTAGTTCAACGGCAAGCTTGTCCCCGAGAGCTTTCCCCAGTAGCTCCAAAGCGGTCTCGTCCTTGTTGTCTCCTCGCTGCCACTTGAGCGTGAGTTCCGATCCGTCATCGATCTTGAGCTGCAGCTGCCTGAACAGGCGCGACGCACGAGAAAGCTCTGCCGACTCGATGTTGGCGATCGGTATCAGTCGGTTCTTGGCCGCTCCGGCCGCTAGGTCTTCGGGCGACTGCGCCCGGCCCCGCTTGCGGATCCGTTCGGCCATGACCCCGCCGAGGCCCAAGCCGACAGCCGCTGCCAGCACGAGGGCTGAATCATCGCTGACGGCCATAACGAGCGCATCGTCATAGACCATGAGGTGGGTCTCTTCTCTGGTGAAAACGCCGATACGATGCAGCGCTCCCAGGAACTCAGACATCTTCTCCTCGATGGTCGTCAGGTTCGTGCAGTCCGTAATGGTGCCACGCCATACAGTTCGGGTCATGAGGGTGCGGATGAGGAGGTCCATCGCGCTGGGAGCGTCCCTCCTCTGGCTGGCCCCAGGATGCCGATCGGACGGCCCCGAAGCCAAGGTCCAGGCGCAGGCGACAGAGCTCGATGGCTGCGTCACGAGTGACCAGGCCGAGATCGTGACGTTCGAGTCGGCCGATGGGACCGAGCTGGCCGGGGCCCTATTCGGTGAAGGCGAGGGCGCGGGCGTGGTCCTCGCCCACATGAACGGATCGAACGTATGCCCCTGGGTCGGCCTCGCCGGCGAGCTCTCGGCTCGTGGTTACACCGTGCTTGCATTCGACTTCAGAGGACACGGCTCGTCCGGAGGCAGTGCCGGTGGTGAGCATCTCGTCGAGGACGTTGGGGCCGCCGTCTCCGAACTCGAGGAGGGTGGGGCCGAGAGCGTCGCGGGAGTGGGCGCTTCTATGGGAGGAACCGCCGCTCTCGTCGCCGCGGCCGATGGCCTGCTCGACGCTGTAGTTGCGATCTCGGCACCCACCGATTTCGATGGAGCCGACGCCCTCACGGCGGTTGGGGACCTGGAGAGTCCTAGCCTCTTCCTCGCCGCGAAGGGAGATGGGCCCTTCGATGACCATGCGCAACAGCTCTACCGAGCGACGGCCACGGAAACCAAGGAGATCGATCTGTTCCATGTAGGGGGCCACGGCACCGACATGCTGACCTCAGAAGTAGGGCCCGATGTGGTGAAGCTGATCGTCGGCTTCCTAGAGGAAAACCTGCCGGTCAGCTAACTCGCCATGAAAGTACCGGGAGACGGTACTTACTTGGATAGATGCTTCCTTGTTCTCCCGGTCAGACGTCTTTGCCTGGACCCGTCAATTGCTTGTCGCCATCGGTCGTTCTCGCGAACGCCTGCCAGTTGTAGAAGATGTAGTACTCGTAGTCCTCTTTCTGCATGATGCGTGAGTAGATGAGAACTGCATCCACGTATTCATCGGCGTGGTTGTAGGCGAAGAGTGCCTTGCGGTAGTCCTCGGGTGCCCCTGATGCGTGGAGGTAGTTCGCTGCGCCCAAGATCGCGTCGTGCGGGTCGTAGATGTCCCCACCCATCCCGTACGCATCCCATGTAGAGGGCAGGAACTGCATCGGTCCTTGCGCTCCGGCGCTCGACGAAGATCTCACGCGATTGAATCTCGTCTCGACCATGTTCACCGACGCGAGGACGCTCGGATCGATATCGAAACGCTTCTCGCCGAGTTTGTAGTAACGCCACAGATCGTCGGCCGGCTCGGCGGGTCCGGTCTTGAACTCCTGAGAAGGATCGACCGGCGTAGTCAGGGAGCGAAGTCCGGCACCCGCTTTGACCACCCGGGTGGCCTTCCGCCGGAGCTCTTCACCGAGACGAGGCAAGACGCGATCGGCGAGGGGAGGCTTGCGCACCAGCAACCGGTAGATCCGCTGTTGATAGAGAACTTGCAGGACGAGTGATCGGGGTGGTCGGCCCGTCGCAGGATCGCCCTCTGAGCGCCAGGCTTCCACCGCTCCGGGGAGGATCCCTTCGATCTCGGTGAGTGCATCGGCGAGGTCGGAAGGATCCTTGGGGATCCTCTCGTTCGGGCCTGGGACGAAGGTCGGCTCGCTCTCGGTTGGGCTCGGTGTCGGAGCGGGCGATGGTGACTGCTCGGTAGCCGAGGCAGTGGCCGAGGCGGGAGGAGCACCAGTCGGGCCCGCGCTGCATGCCACCGCTGCTATCAGGAACAGCGAAAGGAAAAGGCGCGGCATCTTAGTAATGCTCTATCGGGTTCAGGGCGAGGCGGGGGCCGTAGCGAGGGGCTGCCGGCCCTCCGGCTTCGATCAGACGGACCACGCGGCCACGTTGTCCTCGGTACGGCTCGAGCAACTCGAGCATCCTCTCGTCGCTCGCACGCGGCTCACCCGCGAGGACCCAAGCGACGCGGTTCGGCAGATGGAAGTCGCCGGTGGGCACCGCGTCCGAATCACCTTGGGCGATGGAAAGCACGATCGCCGCCGTCCAGTCACCGATCCCCGGAAGCGCGGTCAGGCGGCGATAAGCGTCTGCAGCGGTGAAAGAGGTTGCCTCTTCGAGTCGTTTGGCGCGCAGGCATGCCCCCCGGACGATGGAAGCGCGCCGGCGTTCGACCCCGAGTGGATGCCATATATGCGAAGGGAGGCCGGCGAGCACCTCAGGCGACGGCGGCAATCGCAGACCCGATGGCCCCGGCGCGGCTTCTCCATGAAGGTAGACGAGACGCCGGTACGAAGCACGGGCGGCGACCCCCTGTACCTTCTGTTCGAGAACGGTTGGAACCAGACATTCGAGAACCGCGCCTGAGCGGCCGACACGCAATCCGCGCATCCGGCGGTCCAGATCGCGCACCACCTCGTCGTGAGGCTCGAAAGCGGACCTGTCCTCATCGGCCCCGAGGAGATCCGGTGCTGCACCAGCGAGCCACTTGGCTCCTGGTCCCCACGCTTCCACCTCGACACCACATCCCGACGTGACGATCCTCTGCGAGGCCGGCCCGTGTGGGGTACGAGTAGCCCGTAACGCCTCCGAGGAGGCGATCCGGATGGTGGCGTCGCCTCTCCCGTGCCGCAGCGGCCCCAGCGTCAGGCCGAGATCCACCGGGTGAGGGAGCTTGAACCTTCTGTGCGCGTAGCCTTCGTTCAATCCCTGCACTTCTTCTGGATGAGCTTCTTCGAGTCCTTGAAAGCTTTGGCGGGATCCCCCGTGGCCGCCAGCCCGGCAAGGCTCTGGGTGGAGAAGATCTCGACGAGTGCCTGGTACTCCTCGCTACCGGGCCCTAAGCGGACGCTCGCCTCGATGAATAGGTTCGCGATCTTGTCCGGGTCCTTATACAAGGCGAAGAACATCTTCTTGAGGTAGCGGCTCAGGATCGTCTCGCACTCGGCCGGGGTCATGGATGTCGTTCCATTCCCCTGAGTGGTCGTCTCGTTCTCGGGGGCGAAGAAGTCCTGGACGTCCGGGATGAGATCCGTCGCCTTGTTGATCGCCTGCGACGCCAGGATGATGCCCCCGACCGGGAGGGCAAGCAGCACGAGGACGAAGAGCAGGATCAGGCCCTTCCGGCGGGGCCGGGCCGATACAGATACCCCGGTCGGCCCGACCGATACCCCCGGGAGGAGGTTCACGAAGTTCGGGGTCGTGGCGGCCGCGGGGTCCACCGCGAAACCTTGGTCCGTGACCGTCGCAGCGCTCATAGGAGCCGACGCGGTCGGGGGTGCGGCGATCGAGGTGGAGGCCCCGAACCCGCAGCGGGGACAGCGAGGCTCAGTATCGGCATAGCTTAATGAGCAAACTCGGCAGGTAGCCACGGAGACAGGTTAAACCGGATGAGGTCACCTCCACCGGCGGTGGGAACATAGTGGGATGGACAACCTCGACGAGGACTTCGCCGATCTCGACCCGATTGATGCCGAGCTCGCTCGAGAGATCGTGCAGACCGCTCTCAAGCTCGGGCACGAACAGGTCAGCCGCCTCGACCGCAAGATCGTCAACTCCTCACTCAAGGAGATGCGGCATGCGTTCCGCGTCTTCGCGCCTTACAAGGGGATCCGCAAAGTCACGATCTTCGGGTCTGCCCGGGTCGACAAAGGAGATGCCGAATACGAATCAGCGCGTGACTTCTCTCACCAGATCGCTGAACGTGGGTGGATGGTCATCACCGGTGCCGGACCCGGCATCATGGAAGCCGGTCACGAAGGGGCGGGAGACGAGGCTTCTTTCGGAGTCAACATCCGCCTGCCCTTCGAGGCCAAACCGAACCGGGTTATCGCCAACGACTCGAAGCTCATCAATTTCAAATACTTCTTCACGCGCAAGCTGACCTTCATGAAGGAAGCAGATGCCTTCGTGCTCCTCCCAGGTGGGTTCGGCACGATGGACGAAGCTTTCGAGCTCTTGACGCTCATCCAGACTGGGAAGAGCGATCTTCATCCGATCGTGATGCTCGATGCTCCCGGCGGGACGTATTGGGAAGGCTTCGGCCGTTTCGTCGAAGACGAGCTCCTCTCCCGCGGATACATCTACAAAGACGACCTGAGCCTCTTCCGCTCCCTCGATGATGTCGGCGAGGCGGTCCTCGAGATCGAGAAGTTCTACCGCGTGTATCACTCGCAGCGTTTGGTCAAAGACCGGCTGATCCTCCGTCTCAACGCCATGCCCGACGACTCGGTCCTCGACCAACTGTCACAGGAGTTCTCCGACATCCTGCGCGCACCGATCGAGGCTGTCGAAGCCTCGCCGGGAGAGATCCGCGACAAAGACGTACCCGACCTGCCACGTATCGCTCTGGCCTTCGACCGCCGGCATGTCGGCCGACTGCGCCAGCTGGTCGACCGGCTGAACGAAACCGGCCCCGCCCCACCGCGCCCCCCTGCAGAGAAGGGCAAACCCTCCGAGGTCTAGCCCGGGATGCAGCGCACCTGCTGCAAGGTGCACGGAGCCGGCTCCGGCCCCAACTTCACTCCCTTTAGGGACACGATCGGGATGGTCAGATGCGACGGGTTGGCCTGGTCGTGGAGAACCATGTTGACGCCGGGGAAGCGCTTGGGCACGTATGCGTAGATGCTGTCCAGCAACGGAGGCGTGTGGATCTTGACGACCAGCTTGTGGCCCGGCCGGAATACGTGACCAACGGGGAATATCTCGATCAGGTACTCATAGACCTCCGCTGGGGTTATGAACTCGGGGTTCGTGTGCGGGCGGTGTGGCCGGTAGATCATCTTGTGGTCACGGGTCCAGTCGGACAGCCCCGGCATGATCGCGCGGTGGCTGGCCTTGAGCAGCCCTCTCGTTATGTAGTAGCGGCTCCCGTCCGGTGCCTCGTCGATCAGCTGCACGAAGATCTCGGTGTCGATCGCGGTGGAGGACATGAACAGAGTCGCGGTACTGGGCCCGACGACGGCTGTGGGGGCTTTGAAGGGGGCGGTGCTGTATGTGAGCTCGTCGGGGCCGTCCATCGTCGTGACCGGGGAGCCCTCGGTGTGACCGGCGTGGTAGCTCCACGATTGCCTCGGACTGCCGGACACGTACACATCTGAGGCTTCGTCGCCGGTGGGCGCCGATGTGTCGATCGCTTCTCCTTCGTGCAGATACATATTCGTCCATCTCGTGTCTTCGAGAGGGAAGGTGCGTGAGTTCTTCGTGCCGTTGGACTTGCCGTCCACCATCTCCAAGCGCGTGCTCACCGAGGTGGGGATGTTGCGGTTGCCCGGGCGCCATCTGCCGTAGCCACCGTTTATCCCGAGGATCCAGTGGTCGATCCACGCCTTCCTGTCCTGCCAGATCTCGTCGGGCCCGGTCTGCGTACCGTGATCGCCATTGGTGATGAGGAGCCTCTTCGGCA
>JBKJYP010000343.1:0-7019 GCA_046715695.1 Actinomycetota bacterium
CGGCCGTCTTCAGGATGCAATCGACGATCTCTTCGTTCGTCAGACCTTCCGAGGCCAGCAGTGCGGCGACGCCAGACACGAACGGTGTCGCCATCGACGTACCGGCCAAGGCGGTGTAACCCTTCTCGGGCGAACACTTCTTGGCGATCGTAGAGCTCCGGAGGATGGTCGAGAAGATGTCACCGGCGCACCCGAACCCCGCTCCGCCTGGGGCCACGAGGTAGTTCATCGAGGAAGAGAGCAGGTTGGAGTTCGAGAACAGGGAGAGGTTGTCGTTACGGTCGGTGGAGCCCACGCAGAGGATCTCTGCGCCGGTATCCGATGGTTGTGCACAGAAGGGCAGAGAGTCGTTGCCTGCGGCTGCGACGATCACGGCCCCTTTGGACCAGGCGAAGTCGACAGCAGCGACCATCGCCTCGTTCCCTCCGAGCAGCGACGTAACGGACACCGCGCCGCCCGCTCCGAGGGAGAGGTTGATCACGTCGGCGCCTTGGTTGGCGGCGAACCGGATCCCCTTGGCGACATCGGTGGCTGTCCCGGAGCCTTCCGCATCAAGGACGCGGACTGGGAGGATGTGAGCAGCCGGCGCCACACCGGCCACGCCCACGCCGTTGCCGGCCAGGGCGGCAGCGATGCCCGCCACATGAGTTCCGTGACCGTTCTCGTCCTGGGGGGAATCTCCATCGCCGCTGACGAGATCGGCGCCAGGGACGCTCTCGATGTGTTTCGCGAGGTCCGGGTGACCCAGGTCGACGCCCGTGTCGACGATCGCTATGAGAGCTCCCTTACCTCGAGTCACGTCCCAAGCAGCACGAGCAGAGATCTTCTTCAGCCCCCACTGGCGATCTATGTAGGGATCGGCGACACCGGCATCGACGGGTCCCGCGAGGAGACCGACCAGGCAAGCACTCATCGCAACTGCAGACAGTGACTTCTTCATGACTCCCACCTCCATTGCCGAGTGCTCCATATGTTCCTTAGAACGAAGAAGGGTCGTGGTTGTTCCCCTTTGGGGGTGTCCCGTTGGTGACAGTTGCAAAAGCGCGCGCCGATTGGGTTAGGGTCGCTCCAGTCCTCGGCAGCTTTCTAGCTATTCGAGATAGAGACCACCTAGAGGAAGGGCATCCCTATGACCCCACGTTGGATGGTCGTTTGTTTTAGTGCTGTATTGATAACTGGTTCCCTATTCATGTCGGGTGGATCGCAGGCCGCTCCCAATGATTCCGCGAAGGCGATCCTCAGGGACACGGGAGGGGCACAGACCGGCACGGTCACTTTCACCAAAGGACCAGGCAACTCCGTCACCGTGCGCGTTGACGCGAACGGTCTTCCCCCAGGTTTCCATGGGATGCACATCCACGACGTAGGCCTTTGTGAGGCCCCTTCCTTCACCACGGCCGGTTCCCATTACTCGCCGGCCGGCGGAACGCACGCCGGACACGCTGGCGATCTGCCCGTGCTCCTTGTCGCCGCGGATGGCACGGCTCACTCGAAGTTCGTCACCGACCGCTTCACTATGTCCGAGCTGATCGATGCCGATGTGGCCGTGATCGTTCACGCCAATGCTGATAACTACGCGAACATCCCGGCGACCGACGTTGTGAACCCTGACGGTTCCTATTCGACGCATGCTTATAACTACGATTCCGACGCCGCGACCGCGGGCTTGCAGCCTTCACCGGGACCCGCGCCGGACACAACGCTCAAGACCGGTGATGCCGGGGCGCGGCATAGCTGCGGTGTGGTGGTAGTCGATCCGGATGCGGTGCCGGTCGCAGACGCCGCCCAGGCTCAAGCAACCGCTGCCCTGAAGGACGGGACCGGAGGGGTCGCAGGAACCGTTTCGTTCGTCACGATCCAGCAGACGGTCCGTATCGAGGTCGAAGCAACCGGCCTGACTCCCGGTTTCCACGGATTCCACGTCCATGATGTCGGCACCTGTGAGGCACCCGCTTTCACGTCCGCCGGTGGGCATTATTCATCAAGCACCGCCAGTCATGGGTCCCATTCCGGTGACATGAACGTTTTGCTGGCCAACGGAGACGGATCCGCGAGCGCGTCCTACACAACGGACCGGTTCACCACCTCTGAGCTCATCTCCGCCAACGTCGCGGTGATCATCCATGCGAACCCCGACAACTACGCCAACATCCCATCCACGGATGCTCAGAACCCAGACGGCACCTTCTCTCGCCATGCCTATTACTACGACTCGGACCCGGCCATGACGGGCATCCAAGCCGTTGCCGGCCCGGCCCCCGACACGACCCTTAAGACCGGTGACGCAGGTGCGAGACGCGTGTGTGGCGTGGTCGAGGCCATCCCACAGCCCAGCCCAACGCCGTCGCCGAACCCGACCTCCACCGCCCCACCCGCCGTCACGGCCGGCACGTCGATCACGATCAGGCACGCCGCGTCTCCTCATGAGTTCTCGGGGAAGGTCTCGAGCTCCAGAGCGGAGTGCCGCGGGAACCGTCGAGTCATCGTGAAGAAGGTCAGGCGAGGAGCGGATCTCGTCGTCGGACGCGTTCGGTCTGATGCAAAGGGCTCGTGGAACACCCCACATCTCAAAGGGCGAGGTGGCCGCTATTACGCGGTGGCCCGGCGTGCTCGGATCGAGAGCCCAACGGAGATCCTCACTTGCACCAGGGCTCGCTCCTCACGGTTGAGGGTGACGAGCTAACGCAGGCTAGGTCCTGTCCTCGAGTACGGATGAAGGTCGATGCGGTCGAGCTGATCAGGATCGGGATCCCGCTCAAGACTCCTTTCCGGACATCGTTCGGGACCGAGAGCGAACGTGATGTTCTTCTTGTGCGCGTCGTTTCCGAGGACGCGGAGGGATGGGGGGAGTGCGTGGCTGCATCGAGCCCGTCCTACTCCTCGGAGTTCGTGGACGGCGCTCAGGCGGTCATCACGAGGTTCCTCTTGCCCTCCCTGCGCGGTGCGGGAGACATCGACGCGGATGGCTTCGCCGCCCTCGTCGGCTCCGTCAAGGGTCACCACATGGCCAAAGGCGCGGTGGAGATGGCGCTTCTCGATGCTGAGTTGCGCGCTGCGGGCGTGTCGCTCGGCAAGAGACTCGGCGCGGTGAGAGACAGGGTGCCCGCCGGCGTATCGGTCGGGATCATGGACACGGTTCCCCAACTCGTCGACGCGGTCTCGGGCTACATCGCCGAGGGCTACTTGCGGATCAAGCTGAAGATCGAACCGAGATGGGATCTCGAGCCGGTGAGGGCCATCCGTGAGGCATTCCCAGATGTTCTCCTGCAGGTCGACGCCAACACCGCGTACACGGTTTCGGATACCGACCATCTTGCTCAACTCGATGCGTTCGATCTCGTGCTTATCGAGCAGCCTCTTCCTGAAGACGACCTATCGGGTCACGCCCTGCTCTCGAAGAAGATGGCGACCCCGGTCTGTCTCGATGAATCGATCATCTCGGCACGAGCTGCCCTCGAGGCGATCGAGATGGGCGCCTGTTCCATCATCAACATCAAGGCGGGACGGGTGGGGGGATACCTCGAAGCGGTGAGGGTCCACGACGTCTGTGTCGAGCATGAGATCCCGGTGTGGTGCGGCGGGATGTTGGAGACGGGAGTCGGCCGCGCGGCGAACGTCGCCCTCGCTGCATTACCCGGATTCACACTGCCTGGTGACACGTCCGCGTCCGATCGCTACTACACGAAGGATCTAACGGAACCGTTCGTGCTCGTCGACGGCCACGTCGAGGTGCCATCTGGGCCCGGGCTTGGAGTGGCTCCGATCCCAGAAGTCCTAGCCGAACTCACCGTCGATCGGGAACTCGTCCGCTTCTGAGCCGAGCACCCCGGCTCTAGGCTGAACACGTGACCGATCCGACCTTCTTCAGCTCACCAGGGGAGTTGCGAGGATGGTTCGAGGCCAACCACGACCGAGCGACTGAACTCTGGGTCGGCTTCTACCGTGTCGCTTCGGGCAAGGGAGGTATCACCTGGCGCCAGGCTGTGGATGAGGCATTGTGCTTCGGCTGGATCGATGGGATCCGCAAGGGCATCAACCCCGACTGCTACACGAACCGATTCACTCCGCGTAAGGCCAAGAGCTCCTGGAGCAAGGTCAACATCGCGAATGTGGAGCGTTTGAAAGCCGAGGGTCGCATGCAAAGATCGGGGCTCGAAGCTTTCGAGAGGCGCGTCGACGCGGGATATTCCTACGAGCATGATGAAGCGTTGCTCGACAAGGCGTTCCTGCGCTGTTTCAAGGAGGATGCAGCAGCATGGGCGTTCTTCGATTCACAAGCGCCGTCCTACAAACGCACGGCGATCTTCTGGGTGATGAGCGCGAAGAGCGCCGAGACGAGGGTGCGACGGCTGGAGAAGTTGATCAGGGAGTCGGCGATCGGCCGACGGGCCATCTAGGTGAACGCGTTCTCGCCCGTCAGTGCTCGCCCGATGATCAGCTTCTGGATCTGGCTCGTGCCCTCATAGAGCGTCGAGACGCGCGCGTCTCGAAGGTACTTGCCCACCGGGTACTCGTCGATGTACCCGTAACCGCCATGGATCTGCACGGCCGCGTTGGCCGCACGCACTGCCGTTTCGCTCGCGAAATACTTCGCGTAGGAGGACTCGAGCGTGTGCTTCTCCCCGGCATCGGCCATCGAAGCCACCCGCCATACCAGGAGCCGCGAAGCCTCGATCTCGACGGCCATGTCGGCGATCAACTCTTGGATCAATTGGAACCGGGCGATGGGTCGTCCGAACTGCTCCCGCTCGAGGGAGTACTTGATGCTGGCCTCCAAGCAACCCTGTGCTATCCCAACGGAGCCGGCCGCCAGGGACATCCGACCGTTGTCGAGAGCCGACATGGCGATCGTGAACCCCCGGCCCTCGTCGCCCAAGCGGTTCGCGTCCGGCACCCGCACCCCTTCGAGGACGAGCTCGCCGGTGTCCTGTCCACGGAGCCCGAGCTTCCCACCGACGTGTTTGGAAGAGAAGCCGGGCGTGTCCGTGGGGACCAGGAAGGCGGTGATCCCTTTGGGTCCCGGTTCTCCCGATCGAGCGAATATCAGCGCGAGGCCGGCCCAGTTCCCGCTCGTGATGAACATCTTGGTGCCGGTCAGTATCCAGTCAGAGCCGTCCCGCTCGGCTCGCATCTGCAGGTCTGCAGCTCCAGAGCCCGAGCTCGGCTCGGTGAGCCCGTAGCAGCCGAGTGCTTCCCCCGAGCAGATCTTGGGGAGCCACTCCTGCCGCTGTTCGTCGGTGCCCCACTTGAGAACCGTCTTCGCCACGAGCCCGACGTTGACCGAGACGATGCCCCTGACGGATGAGTCGGCCTTACCGATCTCCTCGACGATCAGGCAATAGGAGAGGTTGTCGAGGCCTGACCCCCCGTACTCCTCGGGTATCGGAGCGCCGAGGAACCCAGCATCAGCAAGCTTCGCAACGATGCCTCGGTCCATCTTCTCGGTCCTGTCCCATTCACGGACGTGGGGCAGGATCTCCTTCTCGGCGAACCGCCGAGCGGTATCCCGGGTCAGCACTTGCTCTGGCGAGAGTTTCAGGTCCATTGGCGCGCACTCTATAGGCGCCATGGCCCTGGCCGTGGTCCCCGGGCGGGTAGGGTCGGGCCTCTCGAAACCTGACTTGAACCGAAAGGTGCTTCCGTGGAACTTACGTATGTCCGGCTCCTGGTAGACAACGTCGAGCGCGCCGTCAGCTTCTATCGCGATGTCCTGGGGTTCAAGGTCGGTCTCGAGGCCGGCGACGAGGTGTATGTCGAGCTGAAGACGGATGGGGCGATCGTTTCTTTCTACAAGCGCACGATGATGAACGACATCGTCGGTTCACCGGCCGTCGGGGCGGGGGCCGGACGCAACATCGTCCTGTGCTTCAATGTCGAGGATGTCGACGCGACCTACCGTGAATGGAAGGCGGCCGGTGCCCCGTTCGTAACCGAGCCTCATGACCAGGAGGCTTGGTACCTCCGTGTCGCGCACCTCACCGACACCGAAGGCAACCTGATCGAGATCAGTCAGGCGCTTAGCACCTCAGAGCGCTAGGTCAGTCCTCTTCGGGCTTGTCGTGCGGGTGGATGATGTCGCGTTCGCTCGGGTGATAGACCGGGTTGTCGCCGGCGATCTCGATATTGAATCCCCAGTCGTAGGTCAAGGAGCCACCGATCGTCCCTCCGAGCACCACGAGACCGAGCATGATCACGGCGAGGATGGCTGAGACCGAACCGGGCTCCTGGTAGTACTCGCCTCCCCCTGCGAGGTTGCGGTACCAGAGATCGATAAGCACGAACACCGTCAAAGTGATCATCGTCCAGGCATGGGAGTTCGCCATCCGTCGGACCTGAGTGCCTTTCTCCGTGTTCAACCAGTCGGCGAAACCGGTAGCCACCGTGGCGAGGGAGCTGACGGCCCCCACGAGGATCACCCACCCACCCGCCTTGAACATGTCTCCTGACCACGCGCTGTCTTTGAAGAAGAACGCGATGAGATCGAGAAGGGGACCGATCGTGTATGCCCCGACGGTCACATCGGTCAAGGGCGGATGGAAAGGTTTGCCCGCGAAGCCGCGCAATCCCTTGAACTTCCGTCCTCTGATCTCGAGGGGCGGGCGGAACGAGAACCTTCTCATGCGGCCTCCTTGGGTGGCGGTGGAGGTGGCCTTCCTATCTCAACCCACGGCTCGCCGGGGTTCTTCCATGTACCACTCGGTGAAGCTCCGGCACTTGCCGCCTCCATCGAAGCTCATGACGAAGCAGTTGTGGAACACCCGATCTATCGCTCCATCGGCCTTGAGATAGGTCGACGTCCCGGTCGCCACGGCGACATCGCGCTCCACCGCGATGGCGCTGTACGCGGCGTAATAGGTACCGGGTTCGTCACGATCGTCATCCTCCAACCACGAGTCTGCGATCGCTTCACTTCCTCTTATCGGTTCGTCCCAGGGGTGGTACCGGTACTCGGCGTCCCCGCTGAATAGCGCAGTGATAGCGGCGCGGTCGTAAGACCGCCACGCGGTCACGTAATCCGA
>JBKJYP010000344.1:0-2829 GCA_046715695.1 Actinomycetota bacterium
TTGGGGTATCGGGCCTACTACGACGTGCATTGGTGGCGAAAGGGGGTCACCGGGGTGTTCTTGGTTGTCGCGGGCTTTAACGAAGCCGACGCGACGCGACTCGAGCGGGTGCGAGCCGACACGAAGAAGAAGCGCGGTCGCGCCCTCACGCCGGACGATTACCGGGCGCGCGATGCGCCGGTGCTGAAGCGGCGCATCCGCATTCTGCGCAAGATCGCGACCCGCCTCCGGGAGATCGCCACCGATGAGGATGCCGTGCTGACGCTGGTCGGCGAGGCGAGGCAGAGCGCACTCCACGAGATCACGACCGCCCGGCACGACCCGAGCCCGCGGGCCACCGTCGACCCCGAGGAGCGCGCCGCCGGCCTGGCCGGTCTCGTCGACGAGCTCACGGCGCTTGCCGACGGCTCGGTCATGCCGCCAGAGTCGGCAGAATCGTCGTGAACTCCGGATACTTCGGCTCGCGACCGTCGCCCGACGATGTGCCCCTGAGGCGTCGCTGCACCCACGGCCCGAGGTGCTCACGCAGATACTCGGCACGACCCAGCCGCTCGGGTGCCAGCAGCTCGGTGTAGTCCCACCACTCCGCCGGCGGCTCGAGCCCGAGCTCGGTGAGTACGCGCGCGGCGACGCGATGATGTCCGCGGGAGTTGAGGTGGAGGCGGTCGGCCGCCCAGAAAGCGGGTGTCGCGAGGGCGCGATCCGGCCAGTTGAGGGCGCGGATGACGTCATCCCTGCCCTCAAGGCGCGCAGCGACGATGCGCGACAGCTCGTCACCACGACGTTGCACGAGCCCGCCGAGCGGCAACTGCCGCGACGGGTTGCCGCCGCTCAGCAGGATGAACGTCACCCCCTCTTCGTCGCAACGTCGCAGCACGTGCTCGAAGGCATCCGTGATGCGGGTGAGCGGAGTGCGGGGGCGCAGCATGTCGTTGCCGCCGCCGTTGAACGAGAGGTGCGTCGGGCGCAGGGCGAGAGCGGGCTCCAGTTGCTCGTCGATGATCGGCCAGGCGAGCTTGCCGCGGATCGCGAGGTTGGCGTACTCGATCGAGCCGCCCGTGGCATCCGCCCAGCCCTGCGCCACCAGGTCGGCCCAGCCGCGCACGACACCCGGCTCCGGCTCGTCGCCGCCGCCCTCGGGGAACGAGTCGCCGAGCGCGACGTACCGTACTGAGCCCACCCGATGACCTTAGGCCTGCGCGGTGGTGGTCATGGTGAGAGCGACGCCACCCTCGACATCCTCACGTGCCAGTTCGACCCGCACGGCGGCGAGTTCGCCGAGCGACGTCAGGTGCGTTCCGCCGCACGGGATGACGGCGTCGCCGCCGGGCAGTTCGCACACCCAACGGCGGCGGTCGCCGAGGCCGTCGCCGTCGCGGTCGATGCGGATGCCGGCGCCCGTCGCGACCCACGCGGCGAGCCGGGTGTTGACGGCATCCGTGATCGCTTCGAGGTCGCCGAGAGCCGACACGTCGAAGCCCCGCTTGCGCAGCGACTTGCCGACCCGGTAGTTGTCGGTCGAGCCGAACTCGTGGATGCGGGATGACGCACAGGCGAGAGCGTCGAACCCGGGGGCGCCGAGGGTGTCGGCCGGCACCTCTTTGCTCCACGCGCCGGCGAGCGCCGCGTCGAGGGCGAGCGACGCGAGGTGGCATGCGGTGTGCCCCGCCGAGAGCGCGTGGCGGTAACCCTCGTCGACGGTCACCTCAACCTGGTCTCCTACCGAGATGGACGTTTCGGTGGCGAGAACGTGCACGACAACGAACGACCACCCCTCGGCACCCGTGCGTACGGGGATGTCGCTTCCGATGAGGATCTCACCGGCGTCGGTCGCCCCGACGACAGCATCCAGAACCGGATGCCCGGCGAGCGTCCCGCGATCAGCGGGCTGGTCGGGCCACCCCGCATCGACGGCATGGAACGCCGTGCGGTCGAGCACCACGCCGAGGCCCTCGGGGAGCGCGAAGGTCGCGAGTACGTTACCGCGCGAACGGGTCGCCCCCGCCGGGTAGTCGACAATCGTGTCGGACGTAGGTTCGGGCATCAGCTGATGGTCTCACGGTCTCTGTGAGTATCGCGCAATCGCTATACTCACGACATATCGTGTTTTCGCGATACATGAGGCGTATAGTGAAATCGCGATAGAAGGGAGCATCTCGTGGCCACGTATTCGGCAAAGCTCCGAGCACCCGCGGACTTCGGGCTTGCGCTGCAACAGGCCCGAACCGGACGCGGTATCTCTCAAACCGAGCTCGCTCGTGAGTTGGGGGTTCCGCAAAGCACCATCAGTGCGATGGAATCCGGAAAGTCGACGATCTACCTCCGACGGCTCTTGGCCATCGCCCGGGCAACCGGGATCGAGTTCACTGCCGGATGGGGGGACGACGATGCGACTCGCGGTTGAGCTGTACGACACCGTGGTGGGCACCATCGACGGTGATGCCCGGACCTTCGACTTCACCCCGACAGCTGACGGGATCGGTCGATTCGGCGTCAACAGTTCCGTGCTCTCGGTGGCCATCCCCCTCGTGCCGAACCAGCGTCGCGACCTCGCGAGTCGCCGGCGTAGCTGGTTCGGTGAGCTGCTCCCCGAAGGCGTCCACTACGACTACATGCTCGCCCAAGGCGGGCTCCGCCGAGACGACACCCCGGCCTTCCTCGCCCGCTATGGGCGGGACGTCGCCGGCGCCGTAGCGCTGTGGGATCTCGACGATCCCAGGGAGCCGGTGAAACCAGAGCTCACGGAGCTCACGAAAGCCCAAGTGAGCACCCTCCTTGAAGATCCCATCGGCTCGCCACTGGCGAACGCCTCGGGAGTGGGCAAGTCGT
>JBKJYP010000345.1:0-3176 GCA_046715695.1 Actinomycetota bacterium
CCCCGTGTGCACCCGGGGTGTATGTGGCAAACAAACGGGGGGGCTACCCCCCCGCGCGGAGGGACTAGGCCTGCGCCGGTCCCGCCGGAGCCTCTTCCTCTTCGTGGGCTATGACCTCGACGGCCACGGCCGCGTTGACTCCCTCGTGCAGATGGACCTGCACCCGATGAGTACCGATCTGGCGGATCGGCTCTTCGAGCCTCACGATGTGCTTGTCGACGACCTCACCGAGCTGGTCCTCGATGGCGCGAGCCACGTCGTTGTTCGTCACGGAACCGAACAACCTGCCGCCCTCGCCTGCCCGGGCCGAGATGTAGACCGGGGAGGATTCGAGCTTGGCTACGCGGCCTTCGGCGGCGAGGCGAGCACGATCCTCCGCCTCTGCACGCGATTTCTGCATCTGCTCGGCCTGGCGGAGCCCGCCTTTAGTGGCGATCATCGCTAGTCCTTTGGGCACGAGGTAGTTACGGGCGAACCCATCCGCGACCGTGACGACGTCGCCCTTGCGGCCGAGCTTCTCGACGTCTCCTGAAAGGATGACCTTCATCAACGCCTCCTAGCGGCTCGAGTAGGGCAGCAGGGCCATCTCGCGCGCGTTCTTGACGGCGCTCGCGACGAGACGCTGGTGCTGCGAACAGTTCCCGGTGACGCGGCGAGCGCGTATCTTGCCGCGGTCGCTCATGAACTTACGGAGCAATGCGATGTCTTTGTAATCGACGTATGTGACTTGGTCGGCGCAGAACTGACAGTGCTTCTTCTTGCCCCCGCGCTTGAGTGCATCTCTCTTGGGACCTCGCCGGTCCCGATCGCGATCACGAGCCATATCTAGAAACCACCTTCCTCGACACCGACGGGCTCCGGCGGAGGAGCAGTGGTGCCCCAATCCGAGCGGGGTGCTTCCGCAGGAGGAGGAGCTGACGCCTGGGGGGCAGGGCCGGACTTCGTCGACTTGATCGGCTTGGCGGTCGCCCACCGGAGCGACGGCCCGATCTCGTCGACCTGGATCTCGACCTCGTAGCGCTTGCCGGAGTCCGTCTCCCACGAGCGCTGGTTGAGACGGCCCACAACGATCACCCGAGAACCCTTGGCCACAGACTCGGCCACGTTCTCGGCCATGTCGCGCCAGCAATTGCACTTGAAGAAGCCATCGAGCTTGTCTTCCCACGTGCCGTCGTTGTTGCGGTAACGCTTGTTGACGGCGACGGTGAAGTTGGCAACGGCGGCACCCGACGGCGTGAAGCGCAGCTCGGGGTCGTCAGTGACGTTGCCGACGATCGTTACCTGGTTCTCAGAAGCCATGTTCGTTGCCTACCTTTCTCAGTTGCCCTACTCGGGCCGGACGATCTTCCCGCGCACGAACTCATCTGCGATCGAAACGGTTCGCTTGAGGCTGTCGACGAGGCCTGTCTCGGCACGGAACTTCGTCACGAAGTAGTAGCCCTCGGCCTGGTGGGCGATCTCATAGGCGAATCGGCGGTTACCCCACCGGTCGGTCCCGGTCACTTCGCCACCACCATCGGTGATGGCAGTGTTGAACCGGTCGATCGCCTTCTGGATATCGCCCTCTTCGAGGCGGGCATCCACGATGACCATAGCTTCATAACTACGCACTATCTCTCCTCCTCCGGACTCGGGAAGTGACCTAGGTCACTACCGACGAGGCCCTCCTGATCGGATCGAACTACCACCGAGCAGGTCGGGCAGGGGACGTGTAGCCGTATGGCTACGCAGGAGGCATGGTACCTCAGGCTGCGTAGCTCAGGCCGTCCCGGGCTCTGGCTCCAGAATAGGGACGGGGTGTGACAACTTCTGGTTCTTCTAAAAGCACGGTGGGAATCCGCCTGAAAGGCGGAGAGCCTCCCTAACTTCGTCGGTGACGAAACCGAGACGAAGGGAGGCTCCCTTGTCAGAAGCTATCAAGGTCCCGCTGGGGCTGGAGGGCTTTGAGGTCACCGATTCGGAGGTGGTCGAGGGCACGCTGGAGGTGCGGGTCCGGTCGACCCGGCGTCCGGCGTGCCACCACTGCGGATCCCTGGATGTGATCGGCCACGGCACCAACGTGAGGACGATCAGGGACCGCAGCTGTCGTTTCCCGACGGTGTTGCGTTGGGCGCAACGCCGCTTCCGCTGCCGCGACTGCGACCAGACCTGCCGCGAGCAGCACCCGGAGATCGCCGGCCGGAAGGCCGTGACCAAGCGCTACCGCCGCCACCTCTTCGAGCGTGCAGGCAACGAACCGTTCACCGATGTGGCTCGCTCGGAGTCGGTGTCCGCATACCGGGTCCTCGAGGCCTTCGAGCATCACGCCGCAGAGTCGATCCTCGGTGGTCCCAAGCACCCTCCGAGGGTTCTCGCGATCGACGAGAGCGCCTTCAGGAAACGGTTCCGGTTCCACACCGTGTTCTCAGACCCCGAGAGACGGGTCGTGTTCGATCTGGTCGAGGGACGACATGCAGGCGCCGTCATCACCGGCTTGCTGCGATTAGATGACCAGGTCAGAGCCGGTATCGAGACCGTCGTCATGGACATGCACTGGGCCTACCGCCAGGCCATCGAGATGACGCTTCCCAACGCCCGGATCGTCGCCGACCGCTTCCACGTCGTGCGAGTCGTCGACCGAGCGGCCCACCGGGTCAAGGTCCGGTGCTCCCGGCGCAGCCGGGCAGAGCGCACGGGCAGGGATGGTGGCAAGGCCCGTCAACACAACCCGACGTTCGACCCAGCCATGTTCGGAGCTCGGTGGGTGTTCATGAAACGTCACCACAAGCTGACCCCCGACGAAGAGCGATGGCTCGGAGACGTGCTGGCCAGATCGCACCCCGACATCACGGTCGCATGGTGGCTCAAAGAGCAGTTCGCCGAGATCTATCGGCAACCCGATCGCGCATCGGCCGAGCGCGTCCTGCAAGCATGGATCGACGACGTCATCGACGCCGATATCCCCGAGTTCACCAACGTCTGGCGCACGATGCAGTGGTGGGTCGAGCCGATCCTCGCCTACTTCGATGATCGCGTCACCAACGCGTTCGCCGAAGGCATCACCAACAAGATCAAGGTGATGAAGAGACGCTCCTATGGCTTCCGGGACCCCGAGCGCTATCGTCAGAAGGTCCTATTGGCGTGTGGTCACCGAGCTGTCGGGGCTGGCTGAACCACCGTGCTTCGTGAAGAGCCCA
>JBKJYP010000346.1:0-8554 GCA_046715695.1 Actinomycetota bacterium
GCAAGTGTGATCAGGACATCGGCGGGGGCTCCTTCGAGCGACCGGACCTCCGGCGTCACGCCGTGCTTCGAGGCGTGCTCGGCGGCGCGCTCCAACACGTCTTCGGCTTGCGCCGCATCGGCGATCCGCCACTTGAATTCCTCGGGCACGCTCGGTCCCCCGGCGCGCCACTCGGCCAACGTGTCGCCTGACGCTCCGCGGATCTGCTCCTGTTGCTGAGGCGTCAAAGGCTCGTGCGCACACACGATCACGGGGGTTGCGCCCAACTCGGATGCAAGTTCACTGGCGCGTTCCACCGCAAGCGTTGCCGTCGGTGAACCGTCCGTGCCGACGAGGATCTTCTCGTATCCATCCTTGCTGCGCTTGGCCGCGTCGGGAGAGTCCGTCTTGACGATCAAGAGGTCCATGCTCGAGTGATGGGAGACCTTGTTGGGCACCGAACCCAGGAGGAATCGCTTGGCGCCGGTCATCCCGACGCTGCCGACGACGAGCAGGTCGGCGTTCTCGTCCTCGGCGACGGTGATGAGCACGTCGGCCGGGTCACCGCTACGGACGATCGGCTTCGCTCCGTACTCCGTTGCTAGTTCCTCGAGCGGCCCTTCATCGGTGCCGGCATGCACGAGGGTCAGCTCGGCCCCCAGCTTCTCGGACAGGTAGCCCGCCCGGTTGGTCGCGATCGTTGCCGTCGGCGAGAAATCGGTGCCCGCGACGATCCGCTCGTAGATCGGCATCTAACCGCTCCTCTCAGTGTTCTTGGGCGACCGGATCGCGAGTGCGCATCGCGCCACCGCCACCGGCCCCCCGTCCTCGTCCACGATGTCTATGCCCCACACATGCAGTGACTTGCCTTTGCGGATGGGGGTCGCCGTCGCCGTCACGGTCCCCGAGGTGCGAGCTTTCAGATGGCTGATGTTCAGCTCGATCCCGACGGAGTACTCGGGCGGCGTGCAATTCATATAGGCGCCCATCGACGCCGCGCTCTCCGCGATCACGGCCGAGGCGCCGCCGTGGAGCAACCCCATCGGCTGGTGGACCTGGGGGCCGACGTCCATCTCGAGCACCACCCGGTCGGGGGTCATCTCGAGGGCTCGGATGCCCAATACCTCGTGGATGGTGTTCTCGAACGGCAGCCCGGGGTCGCTCATGTAGCTCCGGATGGTATTCCCCGCCTCCCTACTTGACTCGGGACCTACTTGGGATGTATCTCTTAGCGCAGATAGGTTTACACCGATAAGTTACCCCCCCAGATGACTGACGCTCGGTGAAAGGGGAGTCCATGCTCGCTCGACTCGGTGCGTTCACGGTGCGGAGGCGTCGCGCCATCCTCATCGGAACGGTGATCTTCGCGATCGCATCCGGTGCTTTCGGAGGCAAGGTCGTCGACAAGCTTTCCTCCGGCGGCTTCAGCGACCCGAACTCCGAGTCGGTCCGGGCAGACACCATCCTCCAGGAGCAGTTCGGCGGAGGGAACCCCAACCTCATCCTTCTGATCACAGCCAACGAGGGTTCGGTTGACGATCCCGAGGTTGTAGGTGCGGGCCAAGCCCTCACGAAGAAGCTCGGAGCCGAGCCCGAGATAGAGCAGGTCTTCTCCTACTGGAGCCTCGGCTCACCCCCACCCCTGCGGAGCGGCGATTCGAGCCAAGCCCTCATCCTTGCGCGGATCTCCGGCAACGAGGACGAGGTGAACGACGCGGCAACGCGCCTCTTCCCTCTCTACACGACCGATGAAGGTCCGATCTCCGTCGGAGTCGGCGGATACGCGGAGGTGTTCCGGGAGGTCGGCGAGCAGATCGAATCCGACCTCGCGAAAGCCGAGGCCCTCACCTTTCCTATAGTCCTGATCCTCCTGGTGCTGATCTTCGGCAGCGTCGTGGCCGCGGGGACGCCACTGGCGATGGGAGCTCTCGCCGTCGTCGGCACCCTGTTCATCCTTCGGATCATGGTCTCCATAACCGACGTTTCCATCTACGCGCTCAACCTCACGACGGCGATGGGCCTCGGTCTCGGTATCGACTACAGCCTGTTCATCGTCTCGCGCTTCCGAGAGGAGATGCGAGCGGGGCTCGATCCGCATGCAGCCGTCATCCGTGCGGTCGAGACCGCGGGAAGAACCGTGCTGTTCAGCGGTCTGACCGTTGCGATCTCACTGGCGGCACTGATGGTGTTCCCGTTGTTCTTCCTGCGCTCCTTCGCCTATGCAGGCATCGCGGTCGTAACGCTCGCATGCATCGGGGCGATCGTCTTCTTGCCCGCACTCCTCGCCGCCCTCGGGCCGAAGATCGACAAGCTGGTCCTCTTCCATCGTGAGCCGAAGGATGTAGGGGAAGGCTTCTGGCATCGCGTCGCCGTCATCGTGATGCGGAGGCCGGTCGTCGTGACGGTCACCGTCGTCGGCATCCTTCTCTTCCTGGGTTCTCCCTTCCTCGGCGTGAAGTTCGGCCTTCCCGATGACCGCGTCCTTCCCGTCGACGCTCCCAGCCGCCGGGTCCACGACGAGCTCCGCGAGAACTTCTCGTCGGTCGAGGCCGCCGCTTTGTCGGTCGTCGCGGCCGATGCGGGAGAGCAGGGGGCCGAGCGGATCGCGGCCATCCACGACTATGCGGCGGATCTATCCCGGATCCCGAATGTGTCTCGGGTCGATGCTCTCACCGGGTCTTACATCGCAGGATCGAGGGTCGTCGAGGCGGGGCCGTCTTCGGCCCGGTTCGAGGATGAAGCCGGGACCTGGTTCTCCGTGGTGGGCAGAGTGGAGCCCATCTCTGCCGAGGGTGAAGAGCTGGCGCGCGACGTGCGGGCCGCCGAAGGGCCGTTCGAAACCATGGTCACGGGCCAATCCGCCGAGCTGATCGATTCGAAGTCCGGCATCTTCGGGCGCATCCCGCTCGCGGCGCTGCTCATCGGTTTGACCACCTTCATCATCTTGTTCCTGATGACCGGCAGCGTGCTCGTTCCCATCAAGGCCGTCATCCTCAACCTATTGAGCCTCACCGCTACCTTCGGGGCGATGGTGTGGATGTTCCAAGACGGCCATGGGTCGGGGCTCTTGGACTTCACGGCCCCCGGCTTCCTCGATTCGACCAACCCGATACTCATGTTCTGCATCGCGTTCGGGCTCTCGATGGACTACGAGGTGTTCCTGCTGTCGCGCATCAAGGAGGAGTACGACATCTCGGGTGACAACGAGCACTCCGTCGCAGTAGGACTCGAGCGAACGGGTCGCATCGTCACGGCAGCGGCCGCACTGCTGGCGGTCGTCTTCATAGCCTTCGCGACATCGAAGATCTCCTTCATCAAGATGTTCGGGATCGGCCTGACGCTGGCGGTGATCATGGACGCGACGCTGATCCGAGGTGCTCTCGTTCCTGCATTCATGCGTCTGGCCGGCAATGCCAACTGGTGGGCCCCTCCGTTCCTGCGAAAGATCCATGACCGCATCGGCCTGAAGGAGTCGCCGTCTCACCCTTCTCCGAGCGAGGCGTCTGATGGCCTCGCTGCCCCCGCGGAGACGGGCTGATGGCCACGGCGGTCCGCCGCTCGAGGGCCAAGAAGGGAGAAGGCGAGAAGCTCCACGACCAGATCCTCGCCGCCGCCGAACGGATGCTCATCGAGACCGGCGACGAGGAAGCCGTCTCGATCCGAGCGATCGCAGATGCGGTGGGCGTCACTCCCCCATCGATATACCTGCACTTCGCCGACAAGGACGATCTGCTGTTCGCCGTTTGCGAACGACACTTCGCAGCATTCGATGAGATAACCGAGGCCGCAGGAGGGGTGACGGACGACCCCCTCGCCTCGCTGATGCTACGTGGCCGGGCTTACGTCAGGTTCGGTCTCGAGAATCCCGAGCACTACAGGATCATGTTCATGCGCAAGCCCGGGAAGACGGCCCCCGGCTTCCAAGACGAACGTCTCCGACAGAGCTCGGCATTCGACCATCACGTTGATGCCGTCGCGCGTTGCGTCGAAGCGAAGATCATCGTTGGTGATCCGGTGATGGTGGCGATCGGCCTATGGGCGACCGTCCACGGGATCACCTCATTACTGCTGGCGAAACCGAGCTTCCCGTGGCCCGATCAGGAGGCGGTGATCGACCACGTCCTGACGGCGGGCTTGATGGGAGTCATCTCGCCCTCGTACCAAGCCAGCTGATCCGCCAGTGATGCGACCTCACCAAGGACGGCGGTCGCCGGGGGCTTGATGCCGGCGTTGCCGGCGACATCAGCGATGGTCGACAGCGTGCCCGCAACGGTTCGTTGTTCGGGTGTGGTCCCGTTCTCGATCACGGCCGCGGGTTGATCGGCCGGTCTGCCGGCCGCGATAAGTGCCTTAGTGGCTATAGCGAGCCCGCGCACACCCATCATCAGCACGAGGGTCCCCGGGAAGGCGGCGATAGCGGCCCAGTCCACCGGGTGAGCGCCATCGCATTGATGCGCAGTCACGACGGCGAAGCCGGAGGCGACGCCACGATGGGTGACCGGGATGCCGGCGTACGCGGGAGCGGCGATGGCCGCGCTGATGCCGGGCACCACTTCGAACGGGACACCGAAAGCCGCGAGAGCCGAGGCTTCCTCACCACCCCGGCCGAAGACGAAGGGGTCGCCCCCTTTGAGGCGCACCACGGTCTTACCGGCGAACGCCCGGGCCACTAATAGGACATTGATCTCGCCCTGGTCTGCATGCGCGCCCGCCCGCTTGCCGGCGAAGATCCGCTCGGCCCCCTCGGGGGCCTCGGCCACGAGCTCGGGCGCCACCAGGCGGTCGAAGACGATGACATCGGCTCGGCGCACGGCTTCGAGCCCCTTGACGGTGATCAAAGAGGGGTCCCCGGGACCCGCCCCCACTAGGTAAACCCTGCCTATCTTGTCCACGCATTGACTTTACCAGGTTTACACTGTAGAAAACAGACTTTCTACCCTCCGGAGACCCCGTGACTGATCCCAGCGCTCGCCCAGCCGACCGCTCGTTGGCCGACAAACCGCCTCCCAAAGCCCCGCCACCCCCGGCGCGCGGGGGAACAGATTGACCACCCCGAAGCCCCGCGGGGAGGGGCAATGGGCACTTGGCTACCACGAGCCTCTGAACCTCGCGGAACAGACCAAGAAGGAAGACGACGGGCTGAACGTCAGGGCCCGGATCGAGACCGTCTACTCCAAGAAAGGGTTCTCCTCGATCTGGCCGGGCGACCTCAGGAACCGGTTCCGCTGGCACGGCCTCTACACGCAGCGCCCCGAGACCGACGGCTACTTCATGCTGCGGATCCGGATCCCCGGCGGCATCCTGACCTCGGCTCAAGCTCGGGTCATCGGCACGATCTCCAAAGAGTTCGGCCGGGACGTGGCCGATGTGACCGACCGGCAGAACATCCAGCTCCACTGGATCCGGATCGAGGACATGCCCGAGATCTGGCGCCGCTTAGAGGATGCCGGGCTCTCCACCACCGAAGCTTGCGGCGACACCCCACGCAACATCCTCGGTTGCCCTCTCGCCGGAGTTGATGCGGAGGAGATCATCGATGCTTCCGAGCTCGTCTACGCCGCGAACGCACGGCTCGTCGGCGACCTCGCCTTCTCCAACCTGCCGCGTAAGTACAAGATCTCGATATCTGGTTGCGCGCATCAGTGTGCGCAACCAGAGATCAACGATCTCGCACTGGTGGGAGCGCGTGCGGCCGACGGGAGTCCCGTATTCGACCTGTGGGTCGGTGGGGGGCTGAGCACCAACCCCATGTTCGGCAAGCGGCTCGGTGCCGGCGTCCGCCCCGAGCAGGTTGTCGATGTCGTTGTGGGCGTCACCGAGGTGTTCCGCGACTACGGCTACAGGAGGGCTCGCAATCACGCACGTCTGAAGTTCCTGATGGCGGACTGGGGGCCGGAGAAGTACCGCGGGGTCCTGGAAGAGCGCATCGGCTTCAAACTCGACGACCTAGCCGAGCCGGAGTCCTCCAAGGCCGCTCATCGCGAGCACGCGGGGGTCTGGCCGCAGCACGATGGTCGTTACTACCTGGGACTCGTCCCCAAGGCAGGACGGATCGCCGGGCACCAGATCCTGAGCCTCGCTCGCCTCTCCGAGCGCTACGGCGAGGGTCGGATCCGCGCCACCACCCAGCAGAAGATGGTCATCCTCGATGTGCCGGGCGACAAGGTCGACGAGCTCGTCTCCGAGCTCGACGACCTCGACCTGCCCGTGAAGGCGAGCGCGTGGCGACAAGGCACGATGGCGTGCACCGGGATCGAGTTCTGCAAGCTCGCGATCGTCGAGACCAAGGGCCGGGCCGTCGAGGTCTACAGGCACCTCGAGGACCGTCTCCCGGCGTTCGACGAGGAGTTGCGCATCAACGTGAACGGGTGCCCGAATTCCTGCGCGCGCTATCAGACGGCCGACATCGGCCTGATGGGGTGCCAGGTCTCCTTCCGTTTCCATGTGCTCGATCACGACGGCAACCAGGTCGAGGAGCGCCGGAAGGTCGAAGCGTTCCTTGTGCACCTCGGTGGGCATCTCGGCCCCGGTCGCGCCTTCGGGCGCAAGGTGCGCGGCGTGAAGGTCTACTGCTCCGAGCTCGGCCCCTACGTCGAGACGTTGGTGCGCCGCTATCGCAAGGCGCGAGATGAGAACGACACCTTCTCGTCCTTCGTGAACCGGCTCGACGACAAAGAGTTGCAGGTTTTCGGCGCGAAGCCCACCTTCACCGGCAACCCTCCCCCACCGGTCGCGATCGCGGAGCCGCGCGCGCCGTGAGCTACGCGTCACCTCAGGGCAAACCGAAAGTCATCCATCCAGATTTCGTCTCACCCGACCTCGACTATGTCCTTCAAGAAGATGCCGCGCCCCAGGGGATCATCGAGTGGGCCTGCGCGACCATCGACAAGCTCGCGGTTGCGACATCGTTCCAGTCATCGGGACTGGTCATCCTGCATCTCATCAAGGACATGCGACCCGATGTACCGGTGCTCTTCCTCGAGACCGGTTTCCACTTCCCGGAGACCTTGGCCTTCCGTGAAGAGATCACCACGAAGTGGGACCTGAATCTGGTGGACCTGAAAGGTGAACACGGCTCGGTCGAAAAGCAGACGGCGCAGTACGGCGCCGAGCTCTACAAGCGCGACCCCGAGAGATGCTGCTTCATCAACAAGGTGCTGCCGCTCCAGAACGCACTCGAGGGTTACGACGGTTGGATATCAGGCATCAGACGCGACCAGTCAGTTATGCGCTCCCACACTCCGATCGTGGAGGCCCAACTCCTCCCCTCGGGAGACGAGGTGCTCAAGATCCATCCCTTGGCCAACTGGTCGAAGGAAGACGTCGCCAGATACATCGCGGCCTATTCGATCCCCACACATCCGCTTCTCGAGAAGGGCTTCGCGTCCATCGGTTGCCGGCCGTGCACCCGGGCTCTGAAAGCCGGCGAGGAAGGCAGAGCCGGCAGGTGGGATGGCTTCAACAAGAACGAATGCGGTATCCACTCTTTCGGCAAGCCCCACGGCCCGAAAGAAACGGAGGCCGAACAATAAGAGCTGCCCCGTTCTCTTGCCCCTACTGCGGCGAGGAGACTCTCAGGCCAGGCGCTGAGGAGAAC
This sequence comes from Actinomycetota bacterium, assembly GCA_046715695.1. Lineage (GTDB taxonomy): Bacteria > Actinomycetota > CADDZG01 > CADDZG01 > WHSQ01 > DATLNM01. The sequence goes on from JBKJYP010000346.1 coordinate 7,577, forward strand.
TCGTGGTACTGCGAATCGTGTGATCGCAGATTCACACTCGTCTTCAAGGGGCTAGGGGAAGAAGCGGAATGAGCCCGAGCGAGCAGGTGTGCCCAGCGAGGGGGACAGATTGATCGAAGCCCATCTCTACCCCGCGTTCCTCGATCTCACCGATCGCGATTGCCTGGTGATCGGGCGTGGACGCGTCGCCGACGAGAAAGCAGAAGGCCTGCGTGCCAGCGGGGCCAAGGTCACGTTGATCGACCCCGACTCCTTCGAGGAGGGAGATGTCGAGGGGCGTTTCCTGATCGTCGCTGCCACCGAAGACAGAGAGAGTGATGAGGCGATCTTCGATGCGGCCGACAGCCGCGGGATCTTCGTGAACACGCCGGACGTCCCGGATCTCTGCAGCTTCATCTTGCCCGCGGTGGTGCGACGAGGGCCGCTGTCCATCGCTATCTCGACATCGGGAGCCAGTCCCGCTCTCGCCATCCGCGTGAAGAAGGAGATCGCGGAGACGTACGGGCCTGCGCACGAGAAGCTGGCAAGGATGCTCGATGAGCTTCGGCCATGGGCCCGCGAGAACCTCCCCACATACGAGCAGCGAAGGATCTTCTTCGAGTCGATAGTGAACGGCTCCCCCGACCCCCTCGCCTTACTGGCGTCGGGGGACGAAGGAGCCGTCGTGCAGATCTTCGAAGCCGCCAAGAAGCGGGCGACCTCCGCTTGATCCGTCGTTACTGGGGCTTCCTCAGCTGGGCGCGCAGCGCGCCCCCGGGGAGCTCTTCGTTGTGGATGTTCACGTAGTAGCCGCGTGGCCTGCGCTGCAGGTTCTTCAGCAATAGATCGTCGTCCATCATGATGCAGTCACTCGCCGGTGAAGCGGTGGACTCGCCGAAGAGCTCGATGACGACGCCGCCGGCCTCGCCCTTGACGGCCTTATGGATGTGAGCGCCGTTCGGCTCTCCGATGCCCGAATAGGTGAGGTTGTAGCAGACC
>JBKJYP010000347.1:0-2717 GCA_046715695.1 Actinomycetota bacterium
ACCGACGCTGGTCGTCCATCGCGACGAGCTCACCTTCATGCCGGTCGAGCACGGCCGCTATCTCGGCGACCACATCCCTAACGCGAAGTACGTGGAGACACCGGGAGCGGACTACTTCATCTATCTAGGTGATTCGCGGATAAAGGATGAGATAGAGGAGTTCCTGACCGGGGTACGCCAGGTCGCCGAGCCCGATCGAGTGCTGGCAACCGTGATGTTCACCGACATCGTCGGTTCCACCAACCGTCTCTCCGAGGTCGGCGACCGAGCTTGGAAGGCCGTGCTCGAAGAGCACGATCACCGGATCCGCCGGAGTCTCGATGAGTTCCGAGGCAAGTTGATAAATACGACCGGGGACGGGATCCTCGCCACGTTCGACGGACCGGCACGCGCCATCCGCAGCGCTTTCGCGATCCGCGACAGCTTGGACGATGCGGGAGTCCAGGTCCGCATCGGTCTGCATACGGGTGAGATCGAGTTGCAGGGAGACGATGTCCGAGGCCTGGCGGTCCACATCGGAGCGCGTGTCATGAGCAAAGCGGGGCCCCAAGAGGTGGTCGTGTCGCGTACGGTGAAAGACCTGACGGTCGGGTCAGGTATCCGCTTCGAAGACCGCGGGGAGCACGACCTGAAAGGGGTGCCCGAACCCTGGCGCCTCTACCAGGCCGTGGACGCCTAGAAGCTAGCTCGAACCACCACGGCGTTCGATCTCCGACTTGAGTGCCCCGAGGACCTCAAGTTCGATCCTGTCTTTCACCCGGCCCGCCGCTACCTTCATCTTGATGAGGTCGTCGAGAGAGCACGCCTTCACCGAGAACGTACCCAGATCGAAATCAACAGCGTTTGCCAGGAGCGCGTCATACCCATCCACCCCCGCGGGGGCCCTAAGCAGGTCGAGCGGGCCTTTGGGTGTCGCGAACGTGAAACTATCGGCCGCCCCAAGAAGCTGGGCATCGATCCGCAGGGGAACGTCTTCATCCACTGTTCGAAGCATCGCTTCAAGGTCTCTCAGAACTTGAGCCAGCCTGCGAAGGTTGGCCGGATTCCCGCGGATGCAGACATCAAGATCATCCGTGACGCTGGGAGAGCCGTGAACGTTCCCGGCCACTCCACCGATAACGATGAATTCGACGCCTTCCAGGGTGAGAGTGCGCAGCAACGACATCGGATCGAAGATCATCAGCGCTGGGCTGAGCGTTGAAAAGCTTCGCGGATCTCCGCGAAGCCATTGGCGGCCGCTGCTCCATTTTCGATGCGCTCGCGAGGAGACATCCGGAGCATCTGACCGATCAGGGTGCGGTCCACGCCGACGCCTCGCTCTCGCTCGAGCACGGGGCGGTGGTTCAGGTAGCTCAGCAGACGCAACATCGTGTCGAAACGAGGCTGGATCGCGCCGCTCTCGATCCGGGCGATGTTGGACTGGGGCACCCCGGCGATCTCAGCTAGAGCCCGCTGAGTCAGGCCTTGATCTCTTCGAGCGGTCCGGAGCATGTCGGCGGCCGTCATGCCGCTATGATATCAGATTAGATATCAGACTAGCTGATTGATACCTCTTTTGCTCTCACATAGCCCTGGATAAAGGCGCCAGTCGATCTCGGCGACCATTGCCGGGCCAGGAAGGTTTCAGCTAATCTCGGAAGGTCATCTGATCGGGCAGCTTCAAGGGGGAAGAGATGCGTAAAGCTCGTCTACTGCTCATGTCCGCGGTGATCGCCGCGATGTCGATCGTCCCGCTCGGCGGAACGGCACATGCCTGCCCCGACCCCGACAACCCCTGCGATCCGCCTCCGATGGAGATCGAGCCTTACCGCACGATCAAGTGCAAGATCCTCAAAGCCTGCTAACCCTTTACTCAGATCAGACCTTGATGACTGCGAGGCCGGGAACGACCACGTAATCGTTGTCTTGGGTGACTATCGGGATATCCAACGAGAGTGCGGTGGCAGCTATCCATGAGTCGTTAACAGCCATTCGTTGTCCGCTGTCGCGAAGCAACACGCGCAAACGAGCCCATGCGTCTGCAACCTCCGTGTCGATCGGTATCGGCTCAAGTGCAAGAGCACCGGTAAGCGTTTCCAGGCGACGGGCCCTCGTCTCGAGATCGCCCGAGGTCAGTACCCCGGCCCGCAGCTCGCCTATCGTTATCACCGAAACGCCCAGCTCATCAGGAGAAAGCTCCTTCTGAAGCGAACGACCGGTCTCGTTGGCGATGAAGACCGAAGTGTCGGCGAGCCCCCGGCTCATAGCGGAAGATCATCCGTGGAATCCGGTGCCAGTTCCGCCAGATCTTGCCTGAGGCCGGGGTCAGCTTGGTGGGCGAGGATCCGCCGAAAGAATTCGTCACGGCCAACCCACCGCGGCCGCCGCCCCAGAGGATGCAGGACTGCGACGGGACGCCCATCCACCGTGATCGTCACGTCCTCGCCCGCCTCAACTCGAGCAAGCACAGACCTCGTGTTGTTTCGCAATTCCCTGGAGGCCACTTCCGTCATGCGACGAATGTAGCACATGTGCGACGTCCTAGAAGTGGCTAACTGTGGGTCGCTACCAGCGCCGCTAGTTGGGTGCGAGACGTCAGTCCCATCTTGGCGAAGACATGACTGAGATGTGTGCGCACGGTCAGACGTGAGATGAAGAGTCGCTCGGCGATCTGCGGATTGGAGAGTCCCTCCGCAACGAGCGCCGCTACCTTCAATTCGGACGCAGTGAGACTCTCC
>JBKJYP010000348.1:0-12817 GCA_046715695.1 Actinomycetota bacterium
AAGACCGCCATGGCGCGTACCAAGACCGCTCGCACCCAGGTCAAGGCCGCTACGACCAGCGTGACCAAGGCCGTCAAGGCCAACGCTGACGCGACCACTTCGGCCGCCAGCAAGGCCGTCAAGGCCAGCTAGCACCGAACCAGCCAGATGAGGCCCGCCGGAACACCGGCGGGCCTTTCGCTGTTCCCACTAAGGTGACTCTCTTGATCGAACCCTCTATCGAGGTAGAAGCGGCAGCAGCCCCCGAGCATCCCGCGTGGGACACGCTCCGGCCGCGCGAGCGCATCCCCGGGATCTTCGCCACCTCGGAGTGGTCGCTGCTCTGGTGGGAAGAGTTCGGAGCAGGGAAAGAACTCCACGTGCTGACCACGACCCGGGCCGGCGAGACCGTCGCCGTGATGCCTCTCTACATGAAGAAAGAGGAAGGTCGGTCGGTCCTACGCTTCGTCGGTGGGATCGATCTGACCGATTATCTCGGCCCCATCTGCTCCCTAGAGGAGACTGCGGGCGCAGCCGATGCTCTCGTGGGATGGCTCGGCTCGACCGACATCGAATGGGATGAGTTCGACGGGCACAACCTGCCGGTCCCCGCCGGCTTCGCGGAGCATCTCGTCGAGAGCGCCGATCGCCATGGTTTCGCCTTCGAACTGGACCAGGAAGAAACATCGGCGGTACTCGAGCTCCCCGAGTCCTGGGACATCTACCTAGAGGGTCTGTCCTCGAAAGATCGCCACGAGCTCCGGCGCAAGCAGCGGAGGCTCTGGGGTGAGCATCCCGGTGCGACTGCTCGCACCGCGACCGCAGAGACATTGGAAGCCGACCTCGCCACCTTCGTCGACCTCCACAGGGGAGCGGAGGGATTGAAGGGCCACTTCATGAGACCCGAGATCGCAACCTTCTTCGAACGGATCGCTCGCGCCTTCATGCCGCTGGGGTGGCTTCGCCTCGACCTTCTGGAGGTAGGGGACAAAGCCCTGTCGGCCACCTTCGGCTTCGAGTTCGAGGGCACCTTCTATCTCTACAACTCGGCTTACGACCCCGACGTCGCCCGCTTATCGCCGGGGATGATGCTTGTTGCGGAACTGATCCGCGGATCGATCGAGAGTGGGCTCCATACATTCGATTTCCTGCGCGGCCCGGAGAAATACAAATATCGGATGGGAGCCTCGCCCGTCCCCCTGCACAACGTGCGTATCAAGAAGGATGGTCGATGAGCCTGGGACGAGTTGCGGTGCTCTCGTACCACTCCTCTCCTCTCAACGATCCGGGTGTTGGGGATTCTGGGGGCATGACTGTCTTTGTACGTGGGGTCGCAGCGACTCTGGCACGCCGAGGCATCGCCACCGACATCTTCACCAGGGCCACGGTCGAGGTTGGCGGGAACCGCGAGTTGATGCCGGGGGTGAGGGTCATCTCGATCGAGGCCGGCCCGATCGCTCCCGTCCCCAAGGAAGACCAGCCTCGCTATCTCGATGCATTCGTCGATGGTGTCCGCGCGTTCTCCCTCGCGCAGAGAGCGCGCTATGACCTGATCCACTCTCACTACTGGCAGTCCGGACTCGCCGGAACCGACTTGGCCCGGGCGTGGGGCGTGCCGCTTATCCATTCGAACCACACGTTGGGCCTCGTGAAGAACCTCGCCTTGACGAACGGTGATGCACCCGAGCCCGCGAGCCGATTGCAGGGCGAAGTCCAGGTCATGGGCGGGGCCGATGTCCTCGTCGCCTCCACCGACGAAGAGCTCGAGCAGCTCGCCTGCCTGTACCGGATCCACCACGACAAACTCAAAGTGATCCATCCCGGGGTGGACCACGAGCTCTTCCATGCCGGGGATCGCAACGCGGCTAGGCGATCGCTCGGCTGGAGCGATCGGCCGGTCCTCCTTTACGCCGGTCGCATCCAGAAACTGAAGGGGATCGACCTAGGTATCAGAGCCCTCGCTCGCCTATCCATGCGCTCGGGAGATGCACCACTTCTCGTCATCGCCGGCGGAGCCAGCGGAGCTGGGGGAACATCCGAGCTCGACCGCCTCCGAGCCCTTGCCAGGTCCGAGTCGGTCGACCATCTGGTGCGCTTCATCGGCCCCCAGCCTCAATCCGCACTCGCGAACATGTACCGGGCCGCGGACGTCGTGTTGGTGTGCTCGCACACAGAGTCCTTCGGACTTGCTGCCCTCGAGGCACACGCTTGCGGAACCCCGGTGGTCGGGACCGCGGTGGGGGGGCTCTCCCATATCGTCTCCGATGGGCGCTCGGGTTGGTTGGTGCCAGACAGAGACCCTGAGAGATTCGCCGAACACATCGGGACCATCCTGGACGACCCCGGCTTGCGCGCACGGTTCTCGGTCCAAGCAGAGATCCAAGCGAAGGGCTCTTCGTGGGACTCCACCGCCACCGAGTTGGAATCGCTCTATGAATGCCTCGTCCGCGAGGTGCTTCCTGAGGCCTGCACCTGTTAGAGCCGATCCTAGAACGCGAATAAATCTCTCAACTGATCTACACGCGCACTACCTGCACGTTTGAACATCTACCTGCATCTTCGCGGAGTTGACTCGCACTCACTCGCGTCGCTATCTTCTGCAACGTCTCAAGAGGTCGGAAGCGGATCTCCTCGGAGAGCCGAACAAGGTCTCTTGAGACAACAGGCCCCAGAAGCCCTTCGATCGACTCTGTTCTCGTGTGTGGGGAAGTACACGAGGGTGGAGATCGATAGGACGGTTTCTGGGGCCTCTCTTATTTGCCGGCGAGAGCTCGCAGGAAGAAGCGCAGGTTCGCCGGACGCTCCGCCATGCGACGCATGAGGTACGGATACCAATCCGATCCGTACGGCACATAGACGCGAACCCGGTAACCGTCGCGCGCTAATTGCTCCTGGTAATCGCGCCGGATCCCGTAGAGCATCTGGATCTCGAAACCTTTCGGGCCGGCGCCCGACCGTTGAGCCGCCTCGATCGCGTGGTTCACGAGGCGCGTGTCGTGAGTGGCGATGCCCGGGTCGCTCCCTCGCTCGAAGAGCCAGTTGGTCAGCCACCTGTACTGACCGTCGATCTCGGAATCACCCTGGAACGCGATCTCGTCAGGCTCCGCGTAGGCGCCCTTGACCAGGCGAACTCGCGGTTTCAATGAGGCCAGCATTTCGAGATCGACCGGCGTCCTTCGGAGGTAAGCCTGGATAGCGACCCTGAGATCGGGGAAGTCCGCCGACAGCAAGCGGTAGATATCGAGTGTGTCCACCACGTACTCCGACTGCTCCATGTCGATCTCGATCCTGGTGCCCGCCGCGGCAGCTTCGGCCGCAAGCCGGCGAACGTGATCGATGCAGTGGCCCTTGTCGAAGGCAAGCCCTAACTGGGTGAGCTTGATGGTTACGGTGGTGTCGAGTTCGCCCTCGGTGATCCGCTTGATCGACGTCAGGTACTCATCCGTCGCCCTCTGAGCTCCATCCGGGTCGGTCACGCCCTCACCCAAAAGATCCAAGATCCCCCCGATCCCTGCGCTGTTCAGGTCACGGATCGCCGAGATCGCATCATCGAGCCGATCTCCCGCCACGAAGCGCCGGACGACCTGCCTGGTCAGTTTCCCTTCGGTCACGAACCGGTGTACCCGCGGCTGGTCCGAAGCCCATAGCAACAACTTCCCAAGCACAGGCCCTCCTCACTGGTTGAGGCCAAGATGATAGGCATGCAACATGGCTTCGTTGGCGGTGCTAGGCGGTGGGAAGATGGGTGAGGCCCTCATCGGGGGCCTTCTCGCCTCGGGCTGGCGCAAGCCCTCCGACATCGTCGTCTCGGGCCGGAGACCAGAGCGTCTCGACGAGTTATCCCAGCGCTACGCCGTCGACACAACCACCGACAACGCGACCGCAGTGAAGGAAGCTCAGATCATCGTGCTGGCGGTGAAGCCGCAAGACATCGAAGCCCTGCTGGGGCAGATCACGAGTGAGGTCACCGAAGCTCAGACCGTCCTCTCGATCGTGGCTGCGATCCCCACCCGGTTCATCGAATCCCGCCTCAGCCCGATGGTGCCGGTCGTCAGGGCGATGCCCAACACCCCGGCCATCGTTCACGAAGGCATGGCGGGCATCGCGGCCGGCAAGCACGCCCGGCAAGAGCACGTCGATCAAGCTGCCGAAATACTGCGCCACGTCGGTCGTGTCGTCGTCGTAGCCGAGAGCTACCTCGACGCGGTCACGGCGATCTCCGGTTCCGGTCCTGCCTACTTCGCCCTTCTCGCCGAGGCGATGATCGAAGCGGGGATCCTGCTGGGCATCTCCCGAGAGATCTCGTCTGAGCTCGTTATCCAGACGATGCTGGGCTCCGCCAAGCTGCTGCGGGACGGTGGGATGCACCCGGTGGAACTTCGCGAGATGGTGACCTCACCCGGCGGCACTACTACCCGCGCCATGCAGGTCCTCGAACAGAGTGGGGTGCGGGCCGCGTTCCTCAACGCGATCCAGGCCGCGATGGAGCGGGCACAGGAACTTGCCGGGGGCGAGCCCGAAGCCTGACCGCTCCGGAATCTGTTACGAAATAGCCAGATCTCATCGATAGGAGCATGGAGGCCGCTATGGGCAAAGACTTCGGAAACTTCATCAACGGCGAGTGGGTAGCTGCGGCTTCCGGCGAGACGTTCGAATCAAAGAACCCGGCCGATCACGATGAGATCCTCGGCTCTTTCGCCCGGTCGGGGGCAGCGGACGTCGACAAGGCCGTTCAAGCAGCGAAAGCCGCTTATCCAACGTGGATGGAGACGCCGGCCCCCACACGCTCCGACTACCTGCTGCGGGTGGCACTGATCCTGGAAGGAAGGAAGGAAGAGCTCTCCGAGGTCATGACGCGCGAGATGGGCAAGACGATGCGTGAGTCGCGGGCGGACGTTCAGGAAGGCATCGACTTCGCCCATTACATGGCGGGCGAAGGCCGGCGCGCTATCGGACAGACGATCCCGGCAGAGCTTCCGAACAAGGTCTACATGACGGTGCGGCACCCCATCGGCGTCGTCGGCTTGATCACACCGTGGAACTTCCCGATCGCCATCCCTCTCTGGAAGATCGCTCCCGCTCTGGTGGCGGGATGCACGATGGTGTTCAAGCCGGCGGAAGACACGCCGCTTTGCGCCGCCCTCCTCGTCGACATCTTCCGCGAGGTCGGCCTCCCTCCGGGTGTGCTGAACCTGGTGAATGGGATGGGCGAGGACGCGGGTGCTGCTCTTGTGGACCACCCCGACATCCGTGCGATCTCCTTCACCGGGTCGCTCGACGTTGGCCGGATGATCAACGAGAAGTGCGCCCGGTCGATGAAGCGTTGCTCCTTGGAGCTCGGTTCGAAGAACGCATTGATCGTGATGCCCGACGCGGAATTGGAGCTGGTCGTAGAAGCCTCGGCATGGGGTGCCTTCGCCACGTCCGGGCAAAGATGCACGGCCACTTCCAGGTTGATCGTTCATCGGGACATCCACGATGTTTTCACCGACAAGCTTCTCGACCGGGTCGCCACCATGAAGGTGGGGAACGGGCTCGAACCCGATGTCGAGCTGGCCCCTGTGATCAACGCGACCCAGAAGAAACGGGTCCTCGAATACATCGCCGTTGGGCAGGCCGAGGGAGCGAAGCTCTTGACCGGAGGTGAGGAGCTGACAGGAGAGGGCTACGAACGGGGCAACTTCATCGCTCCCACCGTCTTCGACCAGATGACGCCGGACATGCGGATCGCGAAGGAAGAGATCTTCGGCCCGGTCACCGGGATCATGACGGTCGACACGGTCGAACAAGCGATCGAGATCGCGAACGGGACGCAGTACGGGCTCTCTTGCTCGATCTACACCCATGACATCACGAACGTCTTCAAGGCCGTCCAACAGCTCGAATTCGGACTCGTGTACGTGAACGCTCCTACGATCGGGGCCGAGGTCCAGGTCCCCTTCGGGGGGATGAAGTCGACCGGGAACGGTCACCGAGAAGCGGGGCCGCAGTCGCTCGACGAGTTCACCGAGTGGAAGACGGTCGGCATCGACTACTCCGGGAAGCTCCAACGCGCTCAGATGGGGGAGGTCTAGACGGACACCGTTGCCCTGATCCGCGCCGGCGAAGCGGCCAAGGATTACGACTTCGGACCCGGGCACCCACTCCGACCCGAGAGGGTTCTCCTCACATACGAGACCATCGCAGAGCTGGGACTTGACCAACTTCCCAACGTGAAGGTCGAAGATGCCGGCATCGCCACAGATGCAGCCATACAGGCCGTTCACGACGGGTCCTTCGTCGCTGCGGTCCAGGCGCTGGGCCGTGGGGAACGTGTAGAGGGCGCCATGAGATTCGGACTCGGCACATCCGACGATCCGGTCTTCCCGGGGATGCATGAGGCTGCCGCGGCCGTATGCGGGGCGTCCATCGCTGCTGCCGACGCGATCGTCTCTGGGAGAGCGGTGCACGCGTTCAACCCCGCGGGCGGCCTTCACCACGCCCGGCGTGCCGAAGCTTCGGGCTTCTGCATCTACAACGACCCTGCGGTCGCTATCGCTCATGTTCTGCTCCAAGAGCCGGATTGGCGCGTCATGTACATCGACGTGGATGTCCATCATGGAGACGGCGTCCAATGGATCTTCTATGAGGAACCGCGGGTTCTTACGGTGTCGCTCCATCAGTCGGGGCGCTATCTCTACCCGGGCACCGGCTTCCCCGACGAGATGGGCGAGGGAGCCGCCGAAGGGACATCGATCAACATCCCGCTCCCCCCGTACACGGGAGATGACGATTACATCCGAGCCATGGAGCGCACGACGGGAGCCGCTGCAGAAGCGTTCCGGCCGGACCTCATCGTCACGCAGCTCGGAGCGGATACTCATCACGGTGATCCCCTCGCCAACCTCGCCCTGACGATGCGCGCTTACCCGCGCATGGCTGCGATCCTCCATCGTCTCGTCCAGGAGAGCGGGGGGCGGTGGCTGGCAACGGGGGGCGGTGGCTATCAAGCAACGACCGTCGTGCCCAAGGTCTGGACGATGTACTTCGCAGAGATGGTCGGAGCCGCCGACCGCATCCCGCCGGGATGGTTGGTGGATGACACATCGGGGATGGAGACCTCTTACACGGAGGCGATCGACGCCATCGTGGACGAGGTGTTGGAAGGTTCACTACCCCGGCTTCAAGAACTAGCGACGAGATGAAAGACATCCACCGGTACATCGCGTACGGAGTACCCGCCTCATTCCTGTTGTTCGCATTGTGGGCCGGCTGGTCGCTGCTGCGGAACCGCGAACCCGGTGAAGGTTTCTGGCGCCTCCTCGCCGGCGTGCAGGTGGTCCTCGGGCTGCAGATCCTCGTGGGCGTGATCCTCCTGGTCATGGGTCATAGGGCTCACCCGTTAGGGCCGGAGTGGCTGCACTACCTCGTATACGGGAGCCTCTTTCCGATCGCGGTCCTGACGTTCGCCCATATCCAGTCCCACAAACACGAGCAGGTGACGACGATCATCTTCGGGGGAGCCGCGCTCGTGAATTTCGGCCTCACCTTCCGGGCTCTGCAAACCGCCTTGCATTGGTTCACATGACGGCTCCCTCTGCATGAGCCTCGCTGATGCCGTCGTCGGCGTCGCTGCGATCATCGCAGCGATACGAGGTTGGCGACTCGGGCTCACGCGTCAACTCTTCGAGATGGGGGGCGGGTTCCTCGGACTTGTCGCCGGCATCACGATCGGCCCGCGCGTCGCCGAGTGGTTCACCGACAAGCCCGACATGAAGGCCCTCGTCATCGCGCTGGTAGTCGTCTTCGTCTTCCTGACCGCCGGGCAGGCCCTCGGCGTTCTATTGGGCCACAAGACCAGCACCCTTGCGTCCAGAGGCCGGATCGCCCCGCTGGACAAAGGTGCCGGTATCGCCTTCGGGATGGTCGTAACACTTCTGGCTTATTGGATCGTCGGATCGCTCCTGGTCAACGGGCCCTCACGACCGATCGCTCGCTCCCTGAAGCACTCCTATCTGTTAAGGACGCTCAACAAGATCTCAACGCCTCCCGACATCGTGTCGGGGTTGAGGCAGTACCTGAATACGTCAGGTTTCCCCCAGGTGTTCGTCGGTATGCCTCGCTCCCTCGGCCCCCCTGTCGAGCTCCCTCCGAACAGCGTCGCCGGGAAAGCTGTCCGCGCCGCCCGCGCTTCAACCGTTCGGATCATCGTCGATGCCTGCGATGCAACATCACTCGGCAGTGGCTGGATCTCCGCCGACGGAACGGTGGTCACCAACGCCCATGTCGTTGCCGGAGGAACGGACGTAGATGTCGAGGATGCCAACGGCGTACATGACGCCACGGTGGTCCTGTTCGAGCCGGGCGTCGACCTTGCGATCCTGAAGACGAGCGACCTCGCGGGAGAGCCTCTCGATCTCGCGACGGAAGACCTCGAGCGAGGCGAGGGAGGAGCGGTCCTCGGCTACCCGGGCAATGCCGGGGGTCAGTTCGTCCCCGTGCGGGCGGCCGTCTCCGCTCGGTTCGATGCTCTCGGGCGCGACATCTATGGCAAGAAGAAGGTCCACCGCGATGTGTACGAGCTACGGGCGGTCGTCCGTCACGGGAACTCCGGGGGTCCCTTCGTACTGCCTGATGGAAGGGTGGGCGGGGTTGTCTTCGCGGCCTCCACCACCGACAAGGACACCGGATACGCGCTCACCCCCCAAGAGGTCGCCGACGAGATCACCGAAGGCGCGACGCTTTCCGAGGAAGTCTCGACCGGCGAATGCACGGCCTGATCCGTTAGGCCAGCTGTCCACCGTCGATCACAAGGGTCGTTCCGGTCACATAGGAAGCGGCATCTGAGGCTAGGTAGATCGCGGCACCGACGATCTCGTCGACCGTTCCCATCCGGCCCATCGGGACGGTTGTTTCGATCATCTTCATGCTCCCCGGATCGTTGCGCATGAAATCGTTGAGATCTGTGTCGATCCATCCGGGGGCGATCGAGTTCACGCGCACACCCAGGCCGGCCAACTCTTTGGCCACCGCCTGCGACATCACACGCACTCCGGCCTTCGCTGCCGAGTAGAAGCTGAGTGTCTGCACGCCCATGATCCCGGCGACCGAGGAGATCTGGATGATGGAGCCGCCACCGGAGTCCACCATCGCCTGCGCTCCCAGCTGTGTCGCGTGGAACACGGAGTCCAGGTTGAGGGCGATCATCTTGTCCCAGCCTTCAGGCCTCAGCGCGAGCAACGGAGACATGAAGCGCGAGCCACCCGCGTTGTTGACCAGGACGTCGAGTCCTCCGAACTTCTCGACCGTCTCATTGACCATGCGTTCGAGGTCGGCCCGCTGCGTGACGTCGACCACCACAGCCAGAGCCTTGCCTCCTCCGGCCTCGATCTCTTTCACGAGAGTGTTCAGATCCTCCTCGTTGCGGGCTGCGACCGTGACCGTTGCGCCGGCGCTTGCGAACCCGAGCGCGATAGCGCGCCCGATCCCACGAGAAGCACCCGTGACGATCGCTACCTTGGATCCCAGTGAGAACATCTCGAGCGACATGGAGTTCCTCCTGAGCGTTGGGGTCCTGTATGAGCGATCGGCTCGGCGAACGCGACAGGACAAGTTTGAGCAGTCGGCTCGGCGAGCGCGACAGAACAGGGCATGATGCTGCCATGCCTGAAGACCATCTGCACGATCTTGCCCAGGCCCTCGAGGCTGCGGGTCTCGTAGGACCCCATCAGTCCCACTCACGCGCCAACAACATCTCCAAGATCAACGCCCTATTTGGATCTGATCCGGAGGCAACCTTCGGGCTCAGCGGGATGGACCGATACACCGCCGGAGAGGTTCTCGGCTTCCTCGCCGAGCTCACCGGGTGCTCTACCGACATCACCGACGAGCTCGGCAGCGACACCATCGACCCATCGCTGTCTGCCGCCGCCATAGAGCGAGCGGCCTCACGATTGAAGGACGAGGCTCGGAAAGGGTCCGTGTTGCTGGCCGTGACCGGTCACCCCACCGGAGTGCTCGAGCTCTACATCCGCATCGTCGATGCCTACCGATCTGCGGGGGGCAAGGTCATGCGACCGTGCGAAGGCGAAGAGCTCGCAGTAGGGAAACCTGGTCGTGAAGTTCGCTACGTAGGCAACGTCGGTTGCCTCGCGGACTGGGGGACCCTTAGGCACACGCACGGACCGGCCGCTATGGAAGCCCTGCTTAGCTCCGGTGAGGCGCTCCCCGACTTCGTATTGGGAGATCACGGGTTCGCGGGGGCTGCGATCGAGCGGGGCATCCCGGCGATCGCGGTGATGGATATCAACGATCCCGCACTCGCGGTAGCGGCGCACGAAGGCAAGGACGTGATCGTCATCCCGATGGACGACAACCGGCTACCTCATCTCTACGAGCCGGTGTGGCGTGCCTTCGAGGAAGCCCTGGCCGGATGAGCTGGGACGCGGCGATCCGCGCCGTCCTGGTCGACTGCCTCGGCGTTCATGCAGGCGAGAACCTCTTGATCGTGACCGACCCGGGCAAACGCGCGATAGCTCAGGCTCTGCATGAAGGAGGGCTCGCCCTGGGGGCTGAAACCGTCCTGGCCGAGATGACAGAGAGAGCCACGCACGGAACCGAGCCCCCTCCGGCGATCGCCGCGGCGATGCTGGCCACGCAAGTGCTGATCGCACCCACGACCAAGTCCATCTCCCACACGGAGGCGAGAAGAGCAGCCTGCGCTGCAGGCTGCAGGGCTGCGACGATGCCCGACATCACCGAAGACATGCTCCTTCGCACGATGGCCGCCGACTACGGAGCTATCAAAGAGCGGTCTCGAGCTCTGGCGCAGGCGCTCACCGACGGATCCGAGGTTCGGATCACATCCGAAGAAGGGACCGACGTGACCTTCTCGATCGAGGGGCGTGAAGGGATCTCGGACGACGGGGACATCACCGAACCCGGCGGGTTCGGCAACCTGCCCGCGGGCGAAGGATTCATCGCTCCCCTGGAAGGCAAGACCCGAGGACGCATCGTGTTCGACGGAAGCATCTGGCCTATAGGACGCCTCGCGGTCCCCCTCACCGTCGAGATAGAAGAGGGCTACGCAGCTTCGTTCTCCGGTCCGGATGCAGAGGCTTTCGAGGCTCAGATCAGTCCCTACGGCCGGGAGGCCTACGCGGTTGCAGAGCTTGGCATCGGGACGAATGAGCGAGCGACCTTGACGGGCAACGTCCTCGAGGACGAGAAGATCCTGGGGACGATCCACGTCGCGTTCGGCGATAACCACTCGTTCGGAGGGACGATCAGAGTCTCGTCTCATCAGGACGGCATCGTGCTCCACCCGGTCGTGCAGATCGACGGGACTCTCATCCTCGAGAACGGCGTCCTCCAGGTCTAGACCCCACCCTTTCTGTTCGCCCGCGCGCCGGGGGTGGCGGCCCCTTTCTGTTCGCCCGCGCGCCGGGGGTGGCGGGCCCTATATGCTGCCGCCGGCATGAGCGAATCCTCGGAGCAATCAGAGCAGAGAACTTCGCTCATGGGTGGATTCATGACGGTCGCAGAGGTCGCCGGGCAACTTCGGGTCTCGAACATGACCGTTTACCGCCTCGTCAATTCAGGACAGCTACCCGCCGTCCGGATCGGACGGGGCTACCGGATCCGCGAGGACGACGTGACCAGATACCTCGACCGGAGGTACATGAACACGGGCTGAGCCGGAAATGCTCGGTGAGGCTGGCCGTCCCGGCGGGGGCGGCTTTCTTTATGCAAGGGATAGAGGCAGACAGATGGAAGTTTCGGGCTCGAAGTTAGAACGTGCCGACGCGATCGATCGGCTGATCGCGACTCCGGGCCTCGTCTATCTGATGGGGGGCCTCGACACGGGCAAGACCACGTTCGCGATGGACCTGATCCAGAGAGCCGGCGCAGCGGGCGTGCCGGCCGCGATCGTGGATGCCGACATCGTCCAATCCTCGATCGGCCCCCCGACCACCGTCGGCCTGAAACTCTGCTCAGGGCTCGAAGACCTGTCTCCCACCACCCTGAGAGCCGCTGACGGTCTCGCCTTCGTCGGAGCGCTCGTGCCCAAAGGCCACCTCTTGCCCATCGTGACCGGGACCGCGAAGTTAGTGGCCAGGGCCGCCGATGCGGGTTGCAGGTTGATCGTCGTCGACTCGACCAGCCTGATCTCAGGGATCTACGGCCAGACCTTGAAATACTTCAAGATCGACCTCATCTCCCCAGACTTCATCGTCGCCTTCGAGCGCGGTGGCGAGATGGAGCCTCTGGTGGGCCTGGCCTCACGATTCAGCCCGGGTGAGGTCTTCACGATCGATGCGATCGATGTTCCCACTCGCACCGCGGAAGAACGGGTCGCTTGGCGTGAGGCCCAGTTCGCCGCCTACTTCGAAGCCGGAACCTCCCGGTGGCGGGTGAAGCCCACCGTGTTCATGCCCACGCTGCCCCCCGAGTTCGACCACGCGCTCCTCGATGGTCTCGTGGTCGGGATGGAGGACGGGAAGGGTCGTTGCGTCGGGATCGGGATCCTCGAATACGACTCGGCCGAGGACGTTCTCCGGATGATCTCCCCGGTCAACGAGGGCGTGCGAGGGCTTCGACTTGGCTCGACGCGCATGGAAGTGAACGGCCGGTCCCGGGGGCCGGTCGACCTCAGACACCTATTCGGATCGGAATAACCACTTTTCCTGTTATGAAAGGGGCCACATGCCGTCACTGATCAAGAAGCGTCGCAAGAAGATGAGGAAGAAGAAGCATCGGAAGATGCTGAAGAAGACGCGCTGGCAGAGGCGGCAGCAGGGCAAATAACCCCTTTCACGCATCGACTTGATCAGAACGCGCAAATAGGGCGCGTTCTGAT
>JBKJYP010000349.1:0-2577 GCA_046715695.1 Actinomycetota bacterium
GAAGAGATCTTCCTGGCGGACGGCGCCATCATCTTGAAGGTGACATCGATCGAGGGCCGGGACGTTCACACCGAGGTCGTGCGCCGTGGCCTGCTGCGATCGCGCAAAGGCATGCACGTCCCGCGCGCCGAAACGAAGATCAGAGCGTTCACACGAGATGACGAGGATTCGCTCGAGCTAGCACTGTCGATCGGCGTCGACCTCATCGGACTCTCTTTCATCCGCCACGCGAGTGACATCGATACGGTTCGGGAGGTCCTGGCCAAGAAGGCCAAGAGCAAGTTGAAGCAGCCCCTGCTGATCGCCAAGATCGAGACCCGCTCGGCGATCGAGAACCTCGATGAGATCGTGCGCGAGGCGGATGCGGTGATGGTGGCGCGCGGAGACCTCGGTATACAGATGCCATTCAAAGAGGTCCCGCTGTTGCAGAAGCACATCATCCGCCTCTGCAACCGCACGGGGACTCCCGTCATCACAGCTACACAGATGTTGGAGTCGATGACCCACGGCCCCCTCCCAAGTCGCGCAGAGGTCAACGATGTAGCGAACGCCGTCCTTGACGGCACAGACGCGCTGATGCTGTCGGAGGAGACTGCCGTCGGTAGCTACCCGGTGGCCACGATCGAGACGATGGGTCAGATCGCAGAGGCCGCAGAGAGCCAGCCACGCATCGTGGCGAGGGCGATCCAACACGAAGAGACGGACGATCGGGTGTCATGGGCGATGGCCCGAGCCGCTTGCCAGGCCGCAGAGGATCTAGGCGTAGCCGCGATCGTGTGTCCAACACGCAGCGGGGCGACGGCGCGGCGGGTGGCCGCCTTCCGGCCGAGCATGCCGATATTGGGCCTGGGCCATCGACCCGAGACCGTTAGGGCGCTCGCTCTCGTGTGGGGGGTCGTTCCCAAGACCCTGCCTTTCCTTCCCGAAGAGCTAAGCCCGAGCGAGTCGGTTCCCAGGGCGGTGGAGGCAGCGCGAGAAGCAGGTTTGGCTAAAGCAGGAGAGTTGGTTGCGGTCGTTGCTGGCGGGCCGGAACCACGCACCGGAAGCACCGACTTCATCCGCATCGTCTCCGCCTGACGGAATCTTCCGGAGTCAGCGCATGTTCACCTAGATAGGCTAGTCAGGATCCGCTCACCTATCGGAAGGAGAGGAAATGGCATATTCACTGCCAGATCTCCCGTACGACTATTCGGCGCTCGAACCCCACATCGACGCCAAGACGATGGAGATCCATCACACCAAGCACCACCAGACCTACGTCGACAAGCTCAACGCCGCGATCGAAGGTCACTCCGATCTCGTCTTCGACGACGTCGAGGACCTCATGCGCAACTTCTCCAAGGTCCCGGCCGATATCCAGGGCCCGGTCCGCAACCACGGTGGTGGACACGCCAACCACTCGCTGTTCTGGCGCATCATGGGCCAGGGTGGCGGCGGCGAGCCCACCGGCTCGATCGCATCTGCCCTCGACGAGAGCTTCGGCTCCTTCAAGGAGTTCCGGGACAAGTTCTCCGCCGCGGCGACGAACCACTTCGGCTCCGGCTGGGCCTGGCTCGTCCTCGATGGTGGCAAGCTCGATGTCATCAGCCTGCCGAACCAGGACTCGCCGCTGATGGACGGCAAGACACCGATCCTCGGCATCGACGTCTGGGAGCACGCTTACTACTTGAACTACCAGAACAAGAGGCCCGACTACATCGAAGCCTGGTGGAGCACCCTCAACTGGGACGCGATCTCCGAGCGCCTCGACTCGAGCAAGGGCTAGGTAGTTGCTCCTGTTCGTACCGATACGTACCTAATAGCAACACCTACGTACAAACAGTGAAGGGGGCCGGGATGCCCGGCCCCCTTCACCTTGTTAGAGAGAGTTATTGGCGCGGCGCTCTGAGGCAGTTGCCGTAGCCGAGCACGACCTCCTGTGTGGCGCAGGTGCTTCCCCATAGGTTGTCCAGGGCAGTCTGCTCTGAATCTCCATCACAGTTCAGGTCCGTATAGCTAGGTACCCCTCCGCTGAGGTTCTCCGCCGGAGTGTCATTGAACTCACCACAAGCATGCGCCGCCGGGGCGATCGCCTGGGTTCCCGGAATCATTCCACCCACCAAGAAAGCAAGCGCGAGCAACCTACGCTTCATTACGACCACCTTTCGCCCTTTGGAGCGTCCGCCCCACCCGCGCCGCGTGCGCGAGAAGAGGACCGTAACTTTCCCCTACAGGCGAGTCAAGACCCGTGTGACAGTCAGCTCAACAATCTCAGACGCAAGAGGTGGCGCCTTTCGGTGGGATGCACATGAACTCGAGGCGCGAGTCATGCGACCCTGCGTCGTAGAAGACCCTTCCAATGAAGGGGAAGTCGATCATCGGTGTGACCTGGAACATGAGCACCCCTTCAGCTTCGAACTTCGCCGGAGGAGTCTCGACCTCGACGACTCCCGGCCCGATCGGTAGCGGAGCCGTCACCGACGCGCCCGGCTCGGGGTAACGCAACTCTCCGGTCACATCTGAATCACAGACCTGGTCCGTTACGTCCGGCCAGATACGAAGATCGACGGTCGCGTTCGGAGTGGAAGCGGCGTGGAG
>JBKJYP010000350.1:0-5117 GCA_046715695.1 Actinomycetota bacterium
TTCGATGAGCTTGGCGTTGGCGACTATGTCTTCTATGTAGAGGATCAGGGGGTTCGATGGATAAGCGCGGGGCGCGGTTACCGCATCGGGTTCGAGGCGCTCCTCCAGCAGCGCCACAGGCTGGGTCAGTCGCAGATCCACCCAGAATGTGGACCCTTCCCCCTCGGTGCTGGACAGCCCCATCGCCGCGTCCATCGCCTCGGCAAGGGTGCGCGAGAGAGCCAACCCGAGGCCCGTCCCATCGATACCCCGTGCGGCTGCATCAAGTCGCTCGAATGGAGCGAAAAGTCGACCGATCGCATCGGGTGAGATCCCGGAACCGGTATCCACGATCGAGATCCTGACTCGCTCCTCGTCGTGGGACTCCACTTGCAGCGTCACCCGGCCGCCCGGCCGGTTGTACTTGATCGCGTTGGACAGCAGGTTGATGCAGATCTGCTTCAGACGCTGGGGATCGGCCCATACGTAGAGATGCTCTGCTGGTGCGATGTCGGCGACGAGCTCGACATCGCTTGTCAGCGCAAGGGGGGCGACCAGCCCGATGCTGTCTTCGACCACCGGGCCCAGCGCGACGGAAGCCACGGACATCGTGAGGTGACCCGACTCGATCCGCGAGATATCGAGCACCTCATCGATGAGGGACAGCAAGTGGTCGCCTGCATGCTCAACTGCGGCGACGTAAACCCGTTCGTCCTCGTCGAGATCGCGCAACTCCAGTAGCTCGGCGAACCCCAGGATGGCCGTAAGTGGAGTGCGAAGCTCGTGGCTTACTCGGGAAAGGAACTCATTCTTCGCGTTGTTGGCCGCCTCGAGCTTGACGTTCAGCTCACGCAGCTCCTGGGAGCGCGCTAAGACTTCGGCTTCCATCCTCTCGCTGCGATCGCGCAGCTCCGACGTCATCTCTGCCTGCTCCACCCGTTGTTGTTGCAGCCGCACGTATTCCGTCACGTCTTCGACGCGGTGGATGATGTACTCGAGGCCACCGTCGGGACCCCGCACGGGTGAGTTCATAGGACTCCAATAGCGCTCTTCGAATCCCCCGCCTTCCTCGTCCGGCCGCGCGATGTCGTACTTCTGAACGGCCATCGTGTCCCGCACAAGCTTGCTCCGGACGCGATCGAGCGAAGCCCGGAGGTTGCTAACACCCGTCGCTTCAAGATCATCGGGATTGTCCGGGAATACCTCGAACAGACCCCGGCCCAAGATGTCATCCCGCCGGGTCATGGTCGCCTCGAGGTACGCGTCCGACACGGCGACGATCTGGAGGCTTGGGTCGAGGACGAGGTAGAGACCCGGAACGCCCTGGAATAGACGCTCGAAGTCTGCGGAACCCCCCGTCGCCAAGGAGTGATCGGTCATGCCGCGGCATGGTACTGCGGCGCAGCGCCCGCTTTGCTGGCAAGCTGTCGCCGGCTACCCCGCAGAGAGGAAGGTCCGGTCTTGTCCGCTATACCCACGGCGCTCGTAGTAGAGGACGACGCCGACGTACAGCTGCTATGGCGCCTCGTATTGGAGGGGGCCGGGATACAGGTCTTCTCGGCCACGACCGAGCGAGAGGCCTTGGATCAAGCTGCAGCTCACCGGCCGGACGTGATCCTCCTCGACCTCCAACTGCGGGGCGGCTCCGGCTGGGACGTGCTGGAAGCCTTGAACAAGGACCCCGCATTGGCAGCCGTGCCGGTGATCGTGTTGACGGGCAGTGCCGATGCGCCGTCGGATGAGCGATTGGGCCGGGCAACCTATCTGGCAAAGCCGGTCAAGAACAAGGATCTTCTCGAAGCCGTGCGCGTCGCGCAGGCATCAGGTGATTTCTTACAGGGCGATGAAATCTTTCGCATATAGCAACCGGAATCCGGGCGCCATAGCCGAAAGAACCCTTCTTGTCGCAAGAGGCGTCGATAACAGACGCCTTCCACGAGAAGATCAGCAACAAGGGAGCCGGGGAGGGGAATCGAACCCCTGACCTTCTCATTACGAGTGAGACGCTCTACCGACTGAGCTACCCCGGCGGGAAGAGAAACCCTAACCTCTCCCCGTCGGGCGGAACCTGCGGTGCAGCCCCTTTGCTAGTTCTGTGCGTGCAGGGTGACTTTGTCACTCACGAATCCATTCATCGTCGCCTTCGCGACCAGCTTCTGATCCTTCGCGTAGGGTCCGAGGACGATGCGTGCCTGCCCGTTCGCGTCGGTGATGGCCGACTTACCGTCGACCGTGACCTTGGCTCCCGGAACGGCCAAGCCTGCGTCGGAGACCGTGAACGTCACCTTCTCCTTGCCCTGGAACTTCAAGGGATGGGCACTCAGGTAGAGGCCCGGCTCGATCGTGGTGTGCCATAACGCGACCCCACTTGTGCACCCTTCAGAGATCGTGGCGATGATGTCCACGTTCCCATCCACCGTCTGAGGCGTGATCCCATAGACCGTCTGGCAACCGGAGCCATCCTTGGGAAGGGCGACGGCGACCGTTTGTCCCCAACCTGTCCCACCGACATTGGAACGTCGGGCGAAGATCCGTGAGGTCCCCGTTGTGCCTTCGGACCAAACCACCCACGCGTGACCCAGTGAGTCCGTTGCGATCGCGGGAGCATGTACGGCGTCGCCTTTCCCGGCTACGAAACTGTCGGCGGCGGGGACACCGGCAGAGTTGATCGTCCACACGAGCATTTTCTTGGGGGCCGGATACCCACCGGTGTATGCGACATAGGTGTTCTGGTTGAGATCGCTCCCACCGGCCGCGATCGGAGTACGGGTGATCTGCTGGATGCTTTGCTCTTCACCTTGGAAGACAGTGGACGATCCCGGCATCCTCGTGGCCGTCCCCACGGGTGCTCCGGTCGCGACGTCGACCCCTTGTGCCCAGACGCCTTTGTACCCGGTGGCGTTCGAGTACCAGGCGATCCATGCACCGTTCACTCCCCGAGAAGCTAGGTCCGGAGAGTAACCACAGCATCCCCCGAATTGAGCTTGGTAGTCATAGTTGGGGGTTGAACGATCGATCCCCTGGTGAACGAATACTCCCGCTGTCCCGGACCAGCTGAAGAGAGATTCGTAGTCCGTCGGCATCGCGGCGCCGACACTGCTTGCCGACGCCCCCGTTCCCTCGGACGCGCTCTGGTCCTGGAGGTTCCACAAACTGGAGGTTCCGACGGGGTGCATCATCGCCGCACTGATGTTCGTCAGCTTCTCGTTGGGATCGGTTGAACGGACGCCTCCCCAGAGCGCAAGAAATCCACCGTCGGTTGGATTCGCCACAAGATCGGGGACGGGCCAGATGAAGTTCCATCCCGTGACGATCGGCTCGGTTAGAGCGATCGCTCCATCCGGTGCGATGCGGGTATGTAAGAGATCGGTGGTCGCGCCGTCCACGGAGTTAGGCGCCGCCCAAACGACGTGCAGATCGGCATCGTTCACGGTCCGCGCCATCCCGGGCTGAGAGAAATTGGCCGTCGTGACGCCGAGCTTCGTCCACCGATTCGGGTTCCCCTGCTGCGCCGCGGCCTCGGGAACCGTGGGGAGCAGGACGGCGAGGCACAACATCGCTGCAACTGTTACTGGTGCGAACCTCCTAAGCATCTGTATTCCTCTCTCTAACAATCGAACGTCTTGTGGGTCGTGGCCGGAAGGTGGTCGGCGTCGCCTTCGAAGCGGACCTTGAAACGGCACCGATCGGCCCGGGGGTGGTTGAACTTGGCGACGTAGGAGCTGAACTCGTCGAGGGCGACGTCCTTGCGGCCCACCCTCACGAATTCGCCTGCATCTCGTTTGTAGAGCGTGACCGACACCAAGAGGCCCTGATGTCGTGGCTCGACCTTGCCCGAGGCCTTCAGCTTCTCTGCGGTCTTCGCTACATCGAGAGAGAGCGTGGACTCCACGCGCTCCGCGGGGATGGTCGGGCTCGGACCCGGGACGGGCGTGGACGAAGGAGAAGCGGTGGGCGTGGACGAAGGGGAGGGACCCGGCTGGCCGGCGTTGTCACCGAGAAAGCGGGTCAGGGCGAAATCCTGTTCGCCGTTCTGGTTGACCGATCCGCCGACGATGACCATCCGGTTAATCTCGAGATCCCCCGCGGGGGTGAGGGCGATGGCCGTCGCCGCGTCGTTGCCCGGTCTCGGTTCGACCAGAAGACCATTGGCACCGAAGTTTGGGTCTGGGGTGCCGTCCGGCAGATAACGCGCCACCATCCGGTCGATATCGCCGTTCAACGAGGTGTAACCGGCCAGGTAGATGTTGCCATCGGGACTCACTGCCATCGCGGTTGCGTGGTCGTTAGCTCCGTAACCGTTGAAGGTCCCGCCACCATCCTCGAAGCCAACGCGGCCCGTGCCGAAAGTCGTATCCACGGTGCCATCTGCGTTGTATCGGACGAGAGCGAAGTAGCAAACCGTCGAGTCGGGGTAACAGCTGTTGCCCGCGGCAAGGATCTTGCCGTCAGGGAGGATCTTCAGCGCGCTGATGCCATCGTCGCCGCCATAGCGATTGACCCCGGTCACCACGATCCCGTCACCACCGCCGAACGAGGTGTCGAGGGAACCGTCCCGGTTGACCCACATCATCGCGAAGTCGTGGTCATGACCGTTCCACGAGAAACCGCCTACCAACAAGCCAGCGGCGTTGCCGAAGTTGTCGAACCTGACCACGGTCGTCGTCGCTTCGTCGTAGCTCCCTTGGATGTCGACTCGGAGGATGCCGTTGTCGGCGAAAGATCGGTCGAGCTGGCCCCCGTTAGAGAGCTGTGCCACGAGGAAGTCTCGGTCGTTGTCTGCGCCAACAGCCCCCGCGATCGTCATGGACGGCGTTGGCGAATATCCACTACTACTGAAGGTCAGGATAGAGTTGGCAACGCTTGGGTAGGGGATGATCGCGCCTGAGTCGATGTCAACCTGCGTACGTGCAGCCTGGCCCAGGTACCAGAGACCCTGCCCGCAGTCACATGGGAAGTCCCTGAAGAACGAAATGGCGCGCGAGCCGCCCGGGGTATAGGCAACGATCGTCGCCCTGTCGGATCCGACCTCGGAAAGGTTTCCCGGCTGCGACGTCCAGCCCGCCGCGAAAGTGTCGCTCCTCGAGGCCTCGACCAACGATCTGTTCGCCCTCACCGCGCGGACCTCGCCGACGAGG
>JBKJYP010000351.1:0-4475 GCA_046715695.1 Actinomycetota bacterium
GATCTGCGGTCGGCATCGAGAACGGGGGTCAAGACCTCCGGCGTCTCGAACAGCTGATGACTTACGTCCGTTGGTTCGCCGCCGCGTGCGGAGCCGGCGTCCTCGCTCTCGGCACAAGCGGTGCCACCGCAAGCGACAACGGCTCCTGGGTGATGATCGTCGCTCTCATCGTGGGAAGCCTGATCATCTGGGGGCTCACCGGCCGGAACACCTCTGATATGCAGTTGCGGCGCATCGGGGTGGCCGCATTCGTCTTCGACGCCGCGATCGTCGGGGCGTTCACATGGCTGTTCGCGTTGGGTGAACCGGGGACGGTGTGGGCGGTGCTGTTCGTCCTGCCGATCGAGGGTGCTCTCCGTTACAGACTTAGGGGCGCCTCGGCCGGCGCGTTGATGGTCGCCGCAGCGATGGCGATCCAGCAGGTACGGCTCCTCACCGAAACCGGCCATGGATTCGATGTGGCCACCTATCTGTTCGTGTTCGCGGCCGGTGCAGTCATCGCCGGGATCACGGGGGCGATGGCTGAGTCCTGGCACAAGGGACAGGAAGAGGCCCGGGCGCAGAGCCGCCAGCTCGAAGAGTTCGACCAGATGAAAGACCAGTTCCTCGCGGTCACCTCGCACGAGATCCGGGGGCCGGTTACCGCGATCATCGCCGGCATCGACACCGTTCGTCGTAAAGGCGACCGACTCACACCCGAGCAGAACTCGAAGTTGCTAGAGATGGTCGCCCAGCAAGGCGTGCAGCTGTCGCGTCTCGTCGACGACCTGCTTGTGACTTCTCAACTGCAGACGGGCAAGCTCGCGCTGCACCCCGATTGGGTCGAACTCGAAGACACGATCCACCACGCTCTCGAGGGCGCCGCCGGGAAACGACGAGCACACAAACTCGAAGTGTTCGTCGAGCCGGTGCGGTGCGAGATCGACGCCGCTCGTGTGGGCCAGATCGTGCGCAACCTGGTCGAGAACGCCTACAAATACACCCCCGAGGACACATCCGTGAAGGTCACGGGCAAGCTCACGGGGAACGGCATCACGATCGAAGTGGCGGATACCGGGGAAGGCATCCCGGAAGAGAAACGAGGACAACTCTTCGAAGCCTTCAGCCGGATCGAGGAAACCTCGGCCGGGCGCGAAGGCGTCGGCCTCGGGCTCTACGTCGTCAGTCACCTCACATCGGCGATGAGTGGTCGGATCGACCTGGCATCTTCTTCACGCGGAACGACGTTCACTATCGTTATCCCGTGCGGAGCCCAGCTCCTTGATCGACCGATACTCGGCGTGATCCGAGGCGAGGCGCAGCTCTAGCCCTTACCCTCGGCCCCCTCGGGTATACATGGCTGAGGATCGCTCACCCCCAAGGAGGCCCTTCGTGTCGACCATAGATGTCAACGGAACGTCCATCTCCTACTCCGACACCGGAGGCGAAGGGCCCCCGGTCCTGTTCTTCAACGCCTTCCCTCTGAGCGCCAAGATGTGGGAGCCGCAGATCGAGGCCCTCAGCGATCGCTTCCGGCTCATCACCCTCGACTACCCCGGCTTCGGTAGCTCGGCCGAGGTGGATGACCCGTCGACCTACTCGATGGATGCCTTCGCCGCGCAGGGCAAGGCTGTGCTCGATGAGCTCGGGATCGACAAGGCCGTCGTCACCGGCCTGTCCATGGGCGGTTATGCGGCTTTCGCCTTCCTCAGGAGCTTCCCCGAGGCCGTGGCGGGCTTGATCGTCGCCGACACGAGGGCCGTGGCCGACGCCCCCGAGAACATCGAGAAGCGGACCGGCCAACAGGCCACGATCAAGGAACAGGGACCCTCGGCGCTCACCGAAGGTCTGCTGGGAGCTCTCCTTGGGCAGCCGACCCGGGACAAGAAGCCCGATGTGGTCGAGAACGTGAAGGGCCTCATGGACAACCCCGCATCGGCCTACATCGGTGCGCTCGAGGCTATGAAGGGCCGAGCGGATTCCACCGGGGACCTAGCCGGCATCTCGGTTCCGACCCTGGTCATTGTGGGCGAGAACGACACGCTCACGCCGGCGGACCTGTCCCGCAAGATCCACGAGCACGTAGGTGGGTCCCGCCTAGTCGTCATCCCCGAGGCCGGACACCTCTCCAACCTCGAGGCTCCCGAGGCCTTCAACGGGGCGATGGCCGAATTCCTGGCCGGGCTGGCCTAAAGTAAAGGGATGCAGGCGGAATCGGCGAAAGCTACGTCTATCGTGGGCAGATCCTTAAAGGTTGTCTTGCTTCTTAGCGCGCTCATCCTGGGCTCGCTCATCTCGTACCCGGAACCGGCCGGTGCCGACGCCCTCGCGATCATCGACACGGATGCGGACTACGACGACGCCGACTGCATCGAAGCCGTTCCCGACGGAACCTCCTTCGACGGCGCCACCAACAACGTCACGATCGACGCGCTGATCCTCCTCGACGGCCCGAGCCTCGAACGAGGCCAGCAGGTCATGGCCCTGGCCGCGAACTCCTTCAAGCCGATGCACATCACGCTCCAGTCGACGTTCCGCTCGGTCACCGTGGCAGCCACGGGCACTGCGAGAAACGGCAACGGTCAGACCGTCCCCTCGATCGAGTCCCGGAAGCTCATCGACGCCTCGAAGAGCTTGGTCGGGGGCCACGTCCCAGATGGGTTCGACATCGTCTACACGATGACGACCAAGGAGCTGACCGACTCCGAAGGTATGGCCGATTGCATCGGTGGCGTCCGTTACCCCGGCAACGCGTTCGCCGTCGGTGAGGATTTCAGCGACGATGGTGAGGGCGAGACGGGCCTCCTCTCGGGCTACAAGAACGCGACCGCCAAGATCGCCGGCCACGAGATCGGCCACCTCATGGGAGCGCATCACCACTACGCCAACTGCGCCGAGGGCTTCGGTGCCGATGATTCGGCCGTCTGCACCCTGATGTTCAACTACATCGACTTCCAGACCAACCGTTTCGGGACCCTCGAGTCGAACGTGATCCGGGGTCACACGGAAGATTTCGCGGCCCCCTAAAGAGCGCTCCGCAAATCCCCGATAGGCCGGCTCCGCCGCCATAGGGTCGGAGTCATGGAGCCGGGCCCCCTGAAGCTGTCGCCCTCGAGCGCGACCGACTTCAAGAGTTGCGCCCAGCTCTTCAAGTACCGCTCGATCGACAAGATGCCCGAACCCGTATCCGGCGCCGGCGCCCGTGGCTCCCTTGTGCATGCGGTCCTCGAGCGTCTCTTCTCCGAGCCGGCGACCATGAGGACCCCCGGCAGGGCCTTCGAACTCCTGGAAGCGCTCTGGAACGAGGTGCGCAGCGACAAGGAGTTCCGCCCCGAAGGCCTCACCGAGGTCCAGGAGCGTTCCTGGCTCGAGACCGCCCGGGGTCTGCTCGCCAACTACTTCCGACTCGAGGACCCGACCAAGCTGAAGGCGGAGCGTCTCGAATGGTGGGTGGAGTACGAGCTCGATACCGCCCACCTCCGCGGGATAATCGACCGGGTCGAGGAGCGCTCGGACGGCTCCTGGGTGCTGACCGACTACAAGACGGGACGGGTCCCGGGTGAGACCCGGGAGCTGGCCGCCTTCTTCGGGCTCCGTTTCTACGCCCTCGTCTGCTGGAGGGCCTTCGGGGTCATGCCGGCCGAGATCCGCCTCGTCTACCTCGCCGACCCCTCGGTTCTCACCCTGAACCCCAACGAGGGCATGCTGATCGCCTTCGAGAAGCAGATGAAGGCCATAGCAGCCGCGGTCGGCCGGGCCCTCACGACGGGCGATTGGCGTCCTCGCCCGAGCCCCTTCTGCATGAGCTGCTCCTTCCACGACATCTGCCCCGCCTGGGCGACGACCGTCTCGGCCGACGATGCTGCCGAAGGTGCTGCCTAGGCCGCGCTCGCAGGAGAAGCAGGGCCGGGTAGCCAACTCCCTGGGAGCGAATACGACACAGGAGGCCCCGTTGAGAAAGCATGTCCCCCTATTCCTTGCCGCCATCCTGGCGACCGGAGCGGTCATGGTCGCCCCCGCTGGCGCTGCGGGAAACGAGCCGACGATCGAAAACCCGATCATCATCGAATCGTTCGACGGCGAGCCGATCGTGGCTACGTTGATGCTCCCTTCGGATGCTTCGGCATCAGCTCCCGTTCCGGTCATCTTCCAGACCCACGGCTGGGGCGGCACCAGAGCGGTCACGCCCGGAGGCGTCGCCGGTCAGTTGCTGGAGAAGGGCTACGCGATCCTGACGTGGGACTCGCGCGGTTTCGGCGACTCCGGGGGCGAGGCGAACATCGATTTCGTCGAGATCGAGGTCAGGGACGCACAGGCACTCATCGACTACGCCGCATCGCGGCCCGAGATCCTGAAGGACCGTCCCGGTGACCCCCGGATGGGATGGATCGGCGGTTCCTACGCCGGCGCGATCCAGCTGAACACGGCAGCCAACGACAAGCGCGTCGACGCGATCGTCCCGGAGATCGCGTGGGGCAACCTCGTGCAGGACCTTT
>JBKJYP010000352.1:0-11439 GCA_046715695.1 Actinomycetota bacterium
CGGATAGCCACACCCCGAGGAGGTTCCTCCTAGCTCTTCATATCGAACCGCTATCGGCCCCCAGAGGGCGTACGCCGTGGCGGTCTGGGGGTTGAGATAGACGGCACCCTCCTGGAAGACCTGACGGCCGTCTCTACGCTCCGCCACCGGCAAGCCGAGGGGGCCTTTGGGTCCCCCTGTCTTCTTGTAGGACCCAGCGAAAAGGCCCCGCACGGAGTGTGCTCCGGTCGACTTGGACCACACGATCAGGCCGTCCTTGTAGCTGGCGCCGCGGAAACGCCCCGGCCCCCAGATGCTGCTCACCGGCAAGCCGAGGGACGATCTCTCCCGGCCGAAGTCGTCGTAGGCGCGGAGTATCGATCCCCATTGCCAGACAACTTCGCCACTGGACGCCAACCACGTCATCCGGCCGTTCGAGAAATCTTGCGCTTTCGCCTTATGCGCAGACGACCCTCTCGGTACCCAGTACCCAGAGCCGATCGCGGCACCCGGGCCACCACCGGCCTGAGACGAAAGTTGGTCGTGAGCACCCGCTAACTCCGACGCAACCGGGTACTGGATCTCGACGCGGAACAACGTGTCTTTCAATCCGAGAGCAGATCTCAGCGACCACCCGCTGACGCGCACGGTCTTGCCGGTTCCGGTGACGCGCGCCCCGCCGGTGTCGTCGAGAGAGACCACCGTCACTCGGCCCGACACACCGAAGGGCTTGACCAGATCGAAGCTCTCCAACCTGCCGATCGAGTAAGCCGCGTCGAGCTTGTTCTGGAATGCTCGATAGGACATCGATATCTCCCAAGTGTGGTTCGGGTTGACGTCCACGTCGTCCGCACCATCCTGGACGCCGCGCAGGTACGGCATAGGCGTGCCGCCCCAGACGTTCTCGTTGTTCTCGGTGTAACCGCCCGAGGAGGATGAATAGAGAGCTTGGATCGGCTCGTCCTTATAGAGGATCACCTGATCGAGGGTTGAGTCGACGGCGGCCTTCCAGTCATCCCAGAACTCGCCTGAGCCGGTGCGCTTAGCGTCTCCGACATAAGCCTGATCGAGCGTCGAGTCATAGACGGTGCAATCGCATGGGTCTCTGTGATCACCCGTCCGGGTGGACTTCTCGTACGCGTATGTACGTCCTGCGATCGCTTGGGCTTCGAGCGCAGCGGCAGGCCAGGAGGACGGGACCTCTCCGAGTCCATAGAGATACTTCTGCATCGAGACGGAGAGGACCAGTCGCAAGCAATAGCCCGGAGCGCACTTACCGGCCGCGTACGAACCGAACTCGAGGCGACCGTACGCGTAGTTGTAGGGCTTCTCACCGATGTCCACGATCGAGCCGAACGGCTCGTAGACCAAGACGAGGGGATGATCGGGGTCTCCGAAGACGGTCGAGCCGTTCGACTTAACTTCCTCGCCGTTGTGGAAGAGCCTCATCCCTCCGGTGCCGCTCGGCTCGACGCGCCACTGGCTGTTGGCACCACCGCTGGCGACCACCGTGGGGTCCCCCTTGACCTTGAAGACGGTGTCGGTGCCGGAGCTGCCGGCGACGGATGCCGTCAGGGATGTCCGACCGTCGGCAAGGCCGACCCTGATCTGTTTGGGCATCGTGACGGCCGAGACCTCGGTGTCCGAGTAGTAGTGGGTCAGGATGTCGGCGGCCTTGTCCCCCTTCTGAGCTCGGCCATAGGCCCCGTACTGGGACATGCCGATGCCATGGCCCCAGCCGCCGCCCTTGATCACGACGGTGCGGCGCGCCTGAGCCGGCCCGGCGACGAGCAGGAAGATGCAGCTGAGGGCAAGGAGCGCGGCCGCCCGAGGCCTGGCGAGTCTCATGAGCAACGATGATTATCTCTGGTCACATCTATACCTTCGGGGTTATGGGCTGGTGTCTTAACCAACGCTATCCAAGGCGCTGCGGTACGCATCCATGGTCGCCAGCGCGGTGGACGCCCAGGTATATCGAGCCGCCCGGGCCTTGCCCGCACGCCTGAGATCGGCCCTCAGGCCCTCGTCCGAGGCTACCCGGATGATCGCGCCCGCGAGGGCCTCGGTATCCCCGGGGTCGACGAGGACGGCGGCGTCACCCAGGACCTCTTCCGCAGCGCTGTAGGCCCCGGCCACCACGGGGGCCCCGGCGGCCATCGCTTCCAGTGGAGGCAGCCCGAAGCCTTCGTAGTGGGAGGGATAGCAGAAGACCGACGCGGCCGCGAACAACCCGGGCAGGGTTTCGTCCCCAACCCAGCCCGGCAGGACCACCCCCGCTGTCTCGGGGAGATCCGGGCCCCAGCCCCGGGGGCCGGCGAGCACCATCGACCAGCCCTCCATCTCGGTGCGGACGCTCCCCCAAGCCTTCAACAGCCGCGGCAGGTTCTTCCTCGGCTCGATCGTCCCCACGGCGAGCAGGAACGGTCTCGTGATGCCCATCTCGGCCAGCGCGCCGTCGGCTAGAGGCACCGCTCCGAAGAAGACCGGCGAGACCCCCTCCGGGGTGACATGGATCCTGGACCCATCGAGTCCGAGGGTCCCGCGCACCTCGGTCGCGATCGCTTTCGTCGGGACGATGACGCGCGCCGCTCGTTCGATCGACCAAGGAACCAGGTCCCGCAGTCGATGTCCGCCCGGCCAAGTGTCGTCTCGCAGGAAAGACAGGTCGTGGATCGTGACGACGCCAGCGGCGGCGCGAAGAGGAGGCAACACGAAGTTGGTCGCGTGCACCACGTCGACGGCCCCGGTCAATCTCTCGATAGGCGGCCGGCCTGTTCTCACCCAGATCGATCTCAGGACGCGCGCCGGGACCCTCCACCGCACGATGCCGGGCACATCACGGCCGCTGCGCGAAACGGCGAAGCGGATGACCTCTTGTCCAAGGGCCTCGACCCCCCCGGCTATCTCGGCGGTGTAGCGCGCTATCCCGGTGTGAGGGTCCAGGAGTGGAGCCGCGTCGATCGCGACGCGCATCTAAGTCACCGCGGGATGGTTGGCCCTGTACCACTCGATCGTGCGCCGGAGCCCGTCCTCGAGCTTGACCTCGGCCTCGAAACCGAATCGCTCCCGTGCCCTGGTCGTGTCCACCAAGCGACGGGGCTGTCCGTCCGGCTTCGAATGGTCCCATCGGATGTCGCCTTCGTAACCCGATAGCCGGGCGACCATGCCGGTCAACGTCTCGATCGAGACTTCCTCACCCGAGCCGAGGTTCACGGGATCACCGTCGTCGTAGAGCTCGGTGGCATCTACGAGAGCCCGCGCCGCGTCGTCCACATACAGGAACTCCCGTGTCGCTTGCCCCGTCCCCCACGCCACGATGTGATCGACGCCATCCCTGATCGCGTCGTCGCATCTCTTGATCAATGCGGGGATGACATGTGACACCCGAGGATCGAACTTGTCCCCCGGACCGTAGAGGTTGGTCGGTAGGAGATAGATGCAGTTCTGCCCGTGCTGAGCACGGTTGGCTTGCGCGTGCACGAGGAGAGCCTTCTTCGCGACGCCGTAGGGGGCATTCGTTTCCTCCGGATAGCCGTCCCACAAGGACTCTTCACGGAAAGGGGCCGGGGCGAACTTCGGATAGGAGCAGATGGTGCCGACGATCAACATCTTGGGCGTCTCTTTTCGGAGCGCCTCCTCGATCAGGTTCGTGCCCATCAGTAGGTTGTCGATGTAGATGTCCGCGGGGCTCGCCATGTTCGCCCCGATGCCGCCGACGTTGGCGGCGAGGTGCATAAGGATGTTGGGACTACGTTCGGCGAACATCGCTTCGACTCCGGCAACGGTTCTAAGGTCGAAGTCGGCGCTGCGGGGGATGAAGATGTCCTTCGCCCCTCGTTCCTCGAGGATCGCCCTGACCTTCTGCCCGAGGAAACCCGCCCCGCCGGTGACGGCCACCACCTTGTCGTCCCAATATGTCATCAGGGCGAATCCTATGGGGCGACCGGCCGTGGGAATCGTGCGAAGGTAGCGACATGCTGCCGCGGAGGACTGCCATATCGATAGTCATTGTGCTTGCCTGGGGGATGATCTTCGCTCCGGCCGTGGAGGCTCGATCTCCTCGCAAACGGATGGTTACGGCTGAGTACCGCGGCTCAACGGGCGTCTTGGTGGAAACACCGACGGGCATCTTGTTCATCGCCGGCCAGGATGGGCGGGCTCTGGCGGTCTGTGTGCCCACATGAGCGCCCCAAGCATTCCGACCGAGGGGACTGTTTCGGTCACCATCTACTCGTGAAAGTGGCGATGACGCTGGAGCAATGCTGGCACCGCGTGCCGGGGGGCACGGCCGTGGCCGGGATCGAGATGGCACGTTCACTGGCAGAGGCTGAAGGTATCGACATCATCGGCGTGGCCGCCGCTCACACCTCACCCGCTCCGGACCCCTGGACCCCACCGATAGAGGTCCGCCACCTATCGCTCGGCAGGCGTGCCCTGTACGAGTCCTGGCACAGGCTGAGGGTCCCAAAGATCGAACGAGCCACAGGGCCGGTCGATGTGATCCACGCGACCACGATGGCGATACCGCCCCGATCGGTCCCGCTGGTGGTCACCGTCCACGACCTTGCCTTCATCCACTACCCGGACCACTTCACGCGCCACGGGATCCGCTTCTTCAACCGGGGCCTGGAGCTCGCCCGCAGAGAGGCCGACATCGTGGTCTGCCCGTCCCGTTCGACGATCGCGGACTGTGAAGAGGCGGGGTTCGAAACCGGCAAACTGAGACTCGTGCCCATGGGTGTCCGGCCGCGGCGTGTGGCGAAGCCCGAGGTGGCCCAGGTTAAGGAGAAGTACGGCATCGGCTCTTACATCCTCTGGACCGGAACGGTCGAACCGAGAAAGAACCTCCCGTCTTTGATCTCCGCTTTCGCCGAGATCGCCGAAGACATCGAGCAAGACCTCGTGCTCGTGGGTCCGGCCGGATGGCACGAAGACATCGCAGCTCTCGTTCCCTCTGATCTGGAGAAAAGGGTGCGGTGGACCGGCTTCGTGCCCGACTCCGATCTGTGGGCTCTCTACGCGGGCGCGAGCGTGTTCTGCTACCCGAGCGTGCTGGAGGGCTTCGGCTTCCCCGTGCTCGAAGCCATGGCTCAAGGGACGCCGGTTGTCACCTCCAGAGGGACATCGACCGAAGACCTTGTCGGAACCGCTGGTGTCCTCGTCGATCCGAGCGATCCGAGCGACATAGCCGGTGGGATCAGAACCGCGCTTACGGACGCGGCGAGGCTCAGACGTGCAGGGCCACAACGTGCTCGTTCCTTCACCTGGGAGAAGACGGCAGCACTACTCGCCGACCTCTATCGGGAGGTTGCCGCTTGAACCGCGTCGGCATAAACGCTCTGTGGATGGTCCCCGGCCGGGTCGGCGGGTCCGAGACATATCTCGCTCGTCTTCTCTCCGGCCTCGCCGAACGGTCATCGGAGATCGACTACACGATCTTCGGACTTGCCCAATTCTCGGACGCGCATCCGGAACTAGCGAAGACCTTCAAGACGGCTTACGCGCCCGTGCGCGGAAGGTTCAAGTCCTTCCGAGTCGTTGGTGAGAACTCATGGCTGGCAGCTCAGTGCCGGGTGAGGAGGATCGATCTGATGCACCATGCAGGCGGGACCGTGCCGTTGGTGCCGACCCCCCGGCCGGTGCTCACGATCCACGACCTGCAGTACCTCTACTACCCCGAGTACTTCACCCGAACGAAACTCACCTTCTTGAAGAAGATGGTGCCTCGTTCAGCAGAGGCTTCCCGGCTCGTCCTGACGCCGAGTGAGTTCACCCGCCGATCGGTCATCGAACGACTCAACATCGACCCCTCGATCGTAAGGGTCGTTCCCCATGGCTTCTCTCCGCGCGAGGTGGGTGAGATCCCGGTCGACATCCGAACGCACTACGACATCGACGGCCCGTTCTTCATCTATCCCGCGATCACTTACCCCCACAAGAATCATCTCGTGCTGATCCAGGGCTTCGCTCGTTTGTTGAAGGTCCACTCGGGCGTCAAACTCCTGTTGACGGGAGCTCGTGGCTCGATGGAAACGTCTATCGCTGCGGAGATCAGGAACCTCGGGATCGAGAAGAGCGTCATGCGTCTCGGCTATATCCCGAGTGCGCATCTCGACGCGTTGTATCTCGAAGCGACAGGGCTAACCTTCCCATCGCGCTTCGAGGGATTCGGAGCCCCGGTGCTGGAAGCGATGAGCCACTCCTGCGCGGTCCTCGCAGCGGATTCCACCGCGTTGCCCGAAGTCGTTGGGGATGCGGGACGGCTCGTTTCAGCCGACAACCCCGAAGACTGGTGCCAGGCGATGTGCGACCTCCTCGAGGACGAGCGATCGCGCGAGCGATACGAGGAAGCCGGACGGCTCAGGGCGCGGGACTTCGGATGGGCGCGCTCGGCGGATCTTCTCGAAGAGGCCTACCGAGACGTGCTGGAGACGACGCTTTGAAGACTCGAAGTCCGGCCGAGCCCGCCCGTCTGAGGTTCCTGCTGATCACCCCACACTTCGCGCCCGACACGGCCCCAACCGGCCACGTGTTCACGAAGATCGTGGAGGAGCTTGCGCTGCGCGGCCACGAGATAGAGGTCATCACCTCACTCCCCTGGTACACGGATCATCGCGTCGAGCCGGGATGGGAGGGCCGGTCGATCCGGAAGGAAGACACCCCCTGGGGGCTCGTGAAGAGGATCCACCCATTCCCCGTGGCGGACAAGACATCGATACCGCGACGAGCGCTCGCTTTCGGAGCCTTCACGGCCCTCGGGACCGGGGCCGGGATCGCAGGGCCGCACGTCGATTGCGTGATCGCCGTCTCGCCTCCGCTGACGCTGGGCGTCGCGGGATGGCTGCTGGCGCGCTCGCGGAAAGCTCGGTTCATCTTCAATCTCCAAGACGTCTTCCCCGATATCGCCGTCGAGCTGGGCGCGTTCTCGGATAGCCGAGTGATCAGAGCCGCTCACGCTCTCGAGCGTTTCTGCTACTCGCGAGCGGATGCGATCACCGTCCTGTCCGACGGCATCAAGGGACAGATCGGCACCCGGACCGACGAGAACAAGATCAAAGTCATCCCGAACTTCACCGACCCCGAGACCATCAAGCCGGGACGCAAGGACAATCGTTATCGGCGGGAGAACGGGCTCGACGGCAAGTTCGTCGTCATGTACGCGGGGAACATCGGCCTCTCACAGCCGCTCGAGACGATGATCCAGAGCGCAGCGGCCCTCACCGATTTCGAAGAGATCATGTTCGTCGTCAACGGCAGCGGTGCCCGACGACCGGAGTTGGAGCGAGCCGCTGCCGGCCTGCCCAACGTGAGGTTCGTGGACAGCCAGCCGATGGACCGCCTGGGCGATGTCCTGCGTGCGGCAGATGTCCACCTTGTCCTACTTCAGCGGGGTTTGGGACATCTAAGCGTGCCGTCGAAGATCTATTCGATCCTCTCCGCAGGACGGCCGGTCATAGCAGGGGTCGATCCCTCGAGTGAGGTCGCTCGGATCCTCGAGACCTCCGGTGCAGGGCACATCATCGGTCCCCACGACCCCGAAGCGCTGGCCAAAGAGATCGTCGGGCTCCATGGGCAACCTTCGGCGGTGGCCTCGATGGGCCGGGCCGGGCGTCATTGGGTCACCCGTCAGCCCACTGCAGCGGACGTCGCCGAGGCCTACGAGGCGCTGGCCAGAGGCAACGAGCACTCCTTTGCGGACGTTGATTGACATAGGAACCATTCAAGCGGAACCTGATAGGGCGGCGGATGCCATCCGGAGCCATCTGGATCTATAGGGAGGTCAACCAAGTGTCACTAGTTCGGGTACTTGTCGTCGGCATGACGACTGCGATCGTCGTTTCGGCCGGTGTGCCGGCGGCACCGGCGTCCACGGCTCAGTGTGGGGGCAGGAAAGTCACGATCATCGGGTCAGAGCGACGTGACAATCTGCGAGGAACGCCCAAGACCGACATCATCATGGGACTCGGCGGCGACGACGTGATCTCGGGCCTCGAAGGGGCCGACATCATCTGTGGCGGCGCCGGCAACGACCGCGTCAACGGGGGCGATGGCGACGACATCCTCTACGGTGGCAGTGGCGAGGACCTCGTCGGAGGCGATGCCGGCCGCGATCAGATCTACGGCGCCAAGGGCAACGATGCGCTGAACGGCGGCACCGAGTCCGACCATGTCTTCGGTGGCGGCAACGATGACTACATGCTCGGCGGATCGGAGCTGGACCAGCTTTACGGCCAGAAGGGCAACGACCACGTCATCGGAGAAGCCGGCAACGACCAGATCTCTGGAGGCTTCGGCAACGACACCCTCGAAGGCGACGGCGGCGCGGTGGCCGCGACGCCCGCAGATCCGACTCCGACCGCATCGCCGAGCCCGGGGTCGAACCCGAACCCGTCGTCCTCGACCAGTTTCCCCGGCACCGACGCTGTCCAGGACCGGACAGACACCATCAATGGTGACGACGGAGACGACCAGATCCTCGGTCATGAGGGTCGAGACTTCCTCGATGGTGGGAGCGGTCTCGACACGATCGAGGGTGGCGATGGAGACGACCGGATCTACGCCAACGAGTCTGACCCAGCCGACGTGTCGGCCGACATCCTCCGCGGTGAAGGCGGCAACGACGAGATCCGGGGCAACGCCGGAGCCAACACGATCGAAGGTGGCGAGGGCGACGACCGCCTCTTCGGCCACGAGGGCAATGACACGATCAAGGGTGAGGCCGGGCACGACGACCTCAACGGTGGTACCGGCGACGACGCACTGGAAGGTGGAGAAGGTGATGACCACCTCGCCGGCGACGCCGGTAACGATGCACTCGTCGGAGGTGCGGGGATCGACGACTCCTTCGGGGGGCCGGACACCGACACCTGCGAAGTGGTCGAACCCGAAACCCGCTGGCCCGACTGCGAGTCCTAGGGCATCGACTTAGGGCTCTAGTTCCCAGCTCACGTTGCCTTCGTCATCGTCCTGCGTGACGATGACGGTTAGTGGCGTGCCGTCTGCGGTCGTGACCGTGCAGTTGAACGTGTTGCCCTGTTCGATCGCCACGTCATCGGGGCAGTCGGCCGAGCCGATCGGAACATCGGTCTGGGCCGCGATCTGAGTCTTCAGCTCGGTTTCGAGCTTGGCCGTGTCCAAGTCCTTGTCGCCCATCGAGAAGCTGAAGCTGCACGCCCCGAGGCCGAGACTCACGATGACAAGGGTCACATACAACGCGCGAAGTGAAGTGCCCATCGAGATGCCTCCCTTGTTCACGGCCAGGTTGAAGAGAAACCTATAAGGTCCTCTGAGTGCGCGGTGTATCCAGACTCCTCCTCGTCCTCCTCGGGACCCTCTTTGTCGCCGGTTACATGCCGTCGGCGCCGGGATCAGAGGCGATCCGCGAGGTGGACCTCATCGATGAAGATCCACCCGACTGCACCGAAGCGGTGCCGTCGGCTTACTCGACGAGCCATCTGACGGGGGCCCGCAGCATCGCCCTTTCGGTCTTCTTGGGTCTGAACGACGTCCCGGAATCGGAAGGACTCGCGGTTATGGCAGAAGCCGCCAAAGCATTCGCTCCGGTGGGCGTGAAGCTCTCCGTCATGGGCTTGGCGCATGTCTCGTTCGGAGCCACTACGACCGCCGGAGAGCTCCCGATCGATCCGGATGAGCCGTCCATCGGATCGCAGGAACTGATCGATGAGACGAAGAGCTTCCTCGGAGGACGCAGGCCGGAAGGCGCCGATGTCGTCTACACGCTGACCAGCATGCCGATCACAGATGCAGCGGGACGAGCAGATTGCATCGGAGGATCGCGCTGGCCCGACCAAGCCTTCGCCGTGGGCGAGTACCAGACAGGGCCATACGATGCCGGGGATTCGGAAAGGATCGCGGCTCACGAGATAGCGCATCTCCTAGGAGCCCACCACCACTACATGAATTGTGTCGAGGGCAATCCGCCCGAATCAGGTGAGCCCGATCCCATCCTGACCGCTTGCACCCTCATGGCGCCTGACCTCGGGCTCGTATCTCTGAAACTCGGAGTTATCGAGGCGCCCGTCGTGCGAGGCCACGCTGAGAGATACGTAGCCCCCTAAGTAGGGCGCTAACGACACTCCGCCGGTGGCTCAGAGGGTACCGGCAACTCGAGTGGTCGCAGCTGGATGATCCGCTGGGTGGCGAACAACCTGCCGGGATAGACCTCGACATCCACGCCGGCCTCCGTCGGCGCTTCCTCCAACACCACGCCGTCGATCGCTGCGGCAACCAGCTCGGCCATCTCTCGCGCCTCCGGCGCGTACCGAACGAACGTGTACGCGTGCTGCTCGGCGCTGTCGCCCTCCGTGACCACGTTCAATGAAGCCTCATCCATCGTGGTGGCAGCTTCGAGCTGGGACGCCGCGTCGGCGGCCCCACCGGGATAGCCGGAGTTGTACACGGCGACATCGATCGTCGAGGGATCGATGTCGGGAACGCCGTCGGCTTCCTGCGGAGAGCGATTGGCGGCGATGGCATCGAAGAGGACCTCCATCGTGTCGTAGTCAGGAAGGATGACCGCGCCGGCCTCGTTCGATCCGTTCCCGAGGTTCGGCACGATGTAGGCCTCGTATGTCTCGGGATCGAATGACTGGAGCCTGTCGGCGATGTTGAGGAGTTTTCCGAGCGTCGTTTCACTATCGGTTCGCAGGTTGTCCCCGGCTGCGTCGTAAAGGCCGATGAGGCGATCCGGTCGGAAGAACGTCGAAACGCTGGTCACCTTGTCGATCGCGGCCGACACGAACTTCTGCTGGTTAGCGATCCGCTCGAAGTCTCCGGAGGGGAAAGCGCGGGACCTCACGTAACGAAGGGCCCGCTCGCCATCGAAGTGCACCATGCCCAACTCGTCTTCGGAGATCTCGATCCCGGTTTGCTTGTCGAACGGGATCGGTTCGGTGATGCAGACATCGACTCCGTCGATCGCATCGATGATGTCTCGGAACCCAGCGATGTTCACCTGTGCGTAGTGCTGGAACTTGAGTCCCGTAACGATCCTCATCGTGTCGAGCAGGTTCTCCGGCCCGTCCTCGAGAGCGGAGTTGATCTTGGCGCTGCCACGCCCAGCAACGGGCACATAGAGGTCACGCGGGAACTGCACCATGACCACCGTGTTCTCTTGTGGGTCGATGTGGGCAACGATCAAGGTGTCGGCGCGCTCCCCCGGCACCTCGTCCGCGCCGTACGACTCCATCTCCTCCTCGGTCAGTCCTTCTCGGGAGTCCGATCCGACGAGCAGGGCATTGAAGGGCGCCAGGCCCGGAGCCTCCCCGTTCAAGGGGGCGAAAGGACTATCTGGAGCCGGACCGCCACAGCGCACGCGACATTGGAGGTGCAAGAAGAGATAAGCGCCGATCGAGACCATCAAGAGGGCGAAGATCATCAAGCCGAGACCGGTCCACTGCCACCAGCGGAGTCCGGGCTTGCGCTTCAGGCGCTCAATGA
>JBKJYP010000353.1:0-13930 GCA_046715695.1 Actinomycetota bacterium
CTCCACGATCGTTCCGTTGAGGCCGCCTACCAGGGCTTTACGCCACTGGAGCAGACCGATGTTCTCCATGTGCCCGCAGACGAGGTCATAGAGCCGGGCGTGCAGAGGGATGCCCCGGGTGAACGACGATGCCATAGAGGCGGCGAGCGGAATCGAACCGCTGTACAGGGCTTTGCAGGCCCTTGCCTAAACCACTCGGCCACGCCGCCAGGCGCCGCAGCAGGATAACGCCGGGCCCCTCTAAGAACTTCCGGGCACCTAATAAGGTCGCGTTCGATGAGTGAGGACGGCACATCCACGCATAAGTCCTGGGTCGATCGGGACGCGGCTCTCGTGTGGCACGGCTTCACCCAGATGGAGGCGTTCCCCGACAACTCCCCTCTCATCATCGAGTCGGCCGAAGGTCACGAACTGATCGATGTCGACGGCCGCCGGTACCTCGACGGGATCTCGTCTCTATGGGTGAACACGCTGGGACACCGCGTCCCCGAGTTGGACCAGGCGCTGATCGACCAGGTGGGCAAGGTCGCTCACTCGACGATGCTGGGTCACGGGAATCGCGTCGTCATCGAGCTGTGCGAGGCCTTGACCGAGGTCGTTCCGGTAGACCGACCCCACTTCCTCTTCGCCTCCGACGGCGCGTCGGCCCTCGAGCAAGCTCTGAAGATCGCCTTCCAGTACTGGGTCAACCAAGGGGTTACCGGCAAGACGAGCTATCTGGCCCTCGGCAACGCGTATCACGGCGACACGATTGGAGCGGTCTCTCTGGGTGCCGACGGGTTCGGCAGCTCGCTGTTCGATCCATTGCGCTTCCCGGTCCTGCGCGCCCCCGGGTAC
This sequence comes from Actinomycetota bacterium, assembly GCA_046715695.1. Classification (GTDB taxonomy): domain Bacteria; phylum Actinomycetota; class CADDZG01; order CADDZG01; family WHSQ01; genus DATLNM01. The sequence goes on from JBKJYP010000353.1 coordinate 838, forward strand.
GACGACCCCAAATCATTGCGTATCGCCGCGGAGATGGTTCGCGAGAACTCCGATCAGCTCGCCGCCGTGGTCGTCGAGCCACTCGTTCAGGGGGCCGCAGGCATCCTCGTCGCCGACCCAGATGCTTACGCCGAGCTCGCAGGGGCTTGCGAAGAGAGCGGGGTCCTTCTCATCTGCGACGAGGTCGCTACGGGATTCGGCCGGACGGGCGCTCTGTTCGCCAGCGACACATGCGCGCTTCGCCCCGACATCATGACGCTGGGCAAGGGGATCACCGGGGGTTATCTGCCGATGGCGGTCACGGTGGCGAACGAAAAGGTGTTCAACGCGTTCTTGGGGGAAGACCTCGGCCCTCGCACGCTGTATCACGGTCATTCATACGGGGGCAACGCGCTGGCCGCCGCGGTCGCGCTCGCACATCTCGAGCTCTTCCGAACGAACGACATCCTCGCGGGGGTGGCCGAGAGCTCGGCTCTACTGCGCGGCCTGCTCGCCGAGAAGATCGAGCCTCTGCATGGAGTCGAGGACATCCGCATCCAGGGACTGATGGCTGCCGTCGAGCTGGAGGCCAAGCAGGGGGCCCGCCGGGGCCGGAGGGTCTGCTCCGCGTGCGTCGAGCGCGGCGTGCTCCTGCGTCCCCTAGGAGACGTCATTGTCGTCATGCCCCCGCTCAACATCTCGTCGGCAGACATCGAACGGATCGTGGATGTCTTGGCCGATTCGATCCGAGTCGTGCTCGGCGAAGCGTGACCTTCGAAGAAAGAGCACGCGCAGAGCTCCAGGCGATCCGCCAGCGCGCCCAGACCAGGAAGATCGTCGACGTCGATGGGGGCGGCCCCGAGGGGGTTCTCCGAGATGGGCAGCGCATCGTGTCGTTCGCATCCAACGATTACCTCGGTCTCTCTCAGCACCCGAAGGTTCGAGAAGCCGCAGGCCGCGCGATCGATCGTTGGGGCGTGGGCAGCGGCTCGGCGCGGTTGATCGTCGGCTCTCGTCCCATCCACTCCGACCTCGAGATGGCTCTCGCCGATTGGAAGGGGGCCGGTTCTGCCCTGCTGTTCTCGAGTGGCTACACCGCGAACCTCGGCTTGCTCTCGGTCATGGGCTCCGAGGAGTCCGTCATCTACTCAGACGAACTCAACCACGCGTCCATCGTGGACGGGTGTCGTCTCGCACGCGCAGCGACACACGTCTATCCGCACAACGATGTCGAACACCTGCAAGGGAACATGGGTGAGGCCGCTGCGATCGTGGTTACCGACGCAGTCTTTTCGATGGATGGAGACGTCGCGCCGCTCACCGAGATCTCGGAGATCTGCAGGGAGCGCCACGCTCTTCTCGTCACCGATGAAGCACACGATGTCTTCGGCGTGACCACATCGAGCTCGATCACCGAACATCTCAGGGTCGGCACACTGTCGAAGTTCCTCGGATCCTCGGGTGGCTTCGTAGCCGGGCCCGAGCCGATCGTCGACCTCCTCAGGAACAGAGCTAGGAGCTTCATCTACACGACGGCAGCACCACCCGCCGAAGCCGCCTCCGCGCTCGCGGCGCTAGAGATCTATCGCTCCGCCGAAGGTGAGGAGCTCCGCGCACGCGTCCGCTCTCTGATCGACAGGATCGCGCCCGGTCATCCCTCCCCCATCATCCCGTTCGGCTTCGGGAGCGAGACCGCCGCGGTCGAAGCCTCATTGGATCTGCTGGACGTCGGACTCCACGTGCCGGCGATCCGGCCCCCGTCGGTTCCGGCAGGCTCGTCTCGTCTACGCGTGACCGTTTCCGCTGCGCACACCGAGGATCAGGTGGACCGGCTGCTGGCGGCTCTCGATCGCTGCGGCGCTCTGTTACATGCCTGAGGTCATCGTCGTCACCGGCACGACGACCGGCATAGGCAAGACATGGGTGACCGCGGAACTGACCGAAACCTTGCGCGATGAGATGAAGGTGGCGCTGCGTAAACCCGTGGAGTCCTTCGGCCCCGGCGATAAGCGGGACTCCGAGCTCCTCGCCGGCGCGAGCGGCGAGCCTGCCGACAGCATCTGTCCTCCACACCGGAGGTATGAGTTACCGATGGCCCCTCCGATCGCAGCGGCGGGACTAGGGCGCCCTTCCTTCACCGTCGACGACCTCGGATACGAGCTGGCCGTCGGATCGATCGACGCCGACCTGGTGCTGATCGAAGGAGTCGGGGGTCCCTACTCGCCGCTCTCGGCGGATGGCGACACGGTTTCTCTGGCCCACCATCTGGGCGCGACCCGGGTGATATCGGTCGTCGACGCGTCCCTGGGGGCCATCAACGCTGCTCTCACGGTGATCAAGGCATTCCCGGCGGCCGAGGTCCTCACGTACCTGAACCGCTACGACGGTGACGACGAGGTACACCGCACGAACCGGCGATGGCTGTCGGAACAAGGGCATCTCGTCTACCGGTCCATCGATGAGCTGGCGGACGCGTTCCGGCGCCGGGTACCCTGACGCACCATGGCCATACGTGACGCTCTCTCGGGTGCTGCCTCGGTTCTGATCGAGGAAGGTCGCGACCTCGATGCGGACGATCTCAGAGAGCTGGCGTCGGTGCCCGACGAACAGGTTCCGGCCCTCGCCGCGCTCGCCCATGAAGTGAGGCTCGCTCGCTGCGGCCCGGCCGTCGAGGTCGAAGGGATCCTGTCGGCGAAGACGGGAGGGTGTCCCGAGGACTGCGCCTTCTGCTCGCAATCGAGCAAGTTCGCGTCCCCGGTTCGGCCCACGCCGATCCTCGATCTCGATGAGATCCTCCAAGCGGCGCGCGAAACGGCACGGCTGGGAGCCTCCGAGTTCTGCATCGTCGCTGCTCTGCGGGGGCCGGACGAAGCGTTCATAGACCGTGTCCTAGAGGCCGCGAAGGTCGTGATGGAAGAGACGGGACTCAACGTCGCCGCCAGCCTGGGGATACTCACGCGCGATCAGGCACAACGACTAGCCTCCGGCGGTATCCACCGCTACAACCACAATCTCGAAACGGCACGTTCCTACTTCCCGCAGATCGTCTCCACGCACACATGGGAGGAGCGTTTCGAGACCTGCAACCTCATCCGAGAGACCGGGATGGAACTGTGCTGTGGAGCCTTGCTGGGGATGGGTGAGTCGGACGAACAGAGGATCGAGTTGATCCTGGAACTCCGTTCAGTGGAGCCCGCGGAGGTGCCGCTCAACTTCCTCAATCCTCGTCCGGGAACCCCGCTCGGTGAAAGGTCCGTGATGCAGCCTCTCGAAGCGATCCGGTGGATCGCGCTTTTCCGGCTCGGTCTCCCTGAGGTGATACTCCGATACGCAGGAGGACGAGAGGTGACTCTCCGGGAGCTCCAGGCTCTCGGACTGACCTCGGGTATCAACGCCTTGATCGTCGGCAACTACCTCACCACGCTCGGCCGGGCTCCAGAGGCCGACATCCGGATGCTGCAGGATCTGAAGATGCCGATCGGGGCGTTGTCGAAAGTCATCTAGAGATGGACGCCTCTGTGACCGGACCCACCCACTGCGAAGGATGTGGACAACTGGTTTCGGAGTGCAACGGCACCTGCAGACGACCGCTCGATCCCCCGCGTTTCTGCCGCATGTGCGGCAAGAAGCTCTGGGTGCAGGTCACCCCCACCGGATATGAAGCGTCCTGCCGCAAACACGGTGTCCCTGCATGAGCTCGGCAGAGCTCCTCGGTCGCTCACCTTTCTTCGCAGAGCTCGACGCGGAGACGCTCGAAGTCCTCGCCGCCCACAGCGAGGTGAGGAACTACAAGCGTGGTCAACGGCTCTTCGATGAAGGCGCGGAGGCCGAACATCTCTTCGTGATGGTCGAGGGGCTCGTCAAGATCCTCGTCTCCTCCCGGCATGGAGACGAGATGGTCCTCGACACGATGAGGCCGCCGGAGTCCTTCGGCGAGCTGGCGTTGATCGACGGGGGGCCGCGTTCGGCCTCCGCCGAGGCGATAAGAGCGACCAAGGTCCTCGTGATCTCTCGATCGGATTGGCTCGCGCTGATCAGCGATCGTCCGGCGCTCCGGAAGGTGTTACTGAGGTCGCTGGGCGCGATGATCCGCCGTCTCACCGAACAAGCAGCCGATCTCGTGATGCTGGATGTGCACAGTCGGGTCGCCAAGCTTCTATTGGTGCTGGCGGAAGAGCGGGGCCACCCGGAAGGCGACGGTCTCGTGCTGGAGCTCGAAGTGACCCAGAGTGACCTCGCCGACATGGTCGGTGGCTCACGACAAACCGTGAACCAAGCTCTGAACGGATTCGAGAAGCGGGGCTACTTGGAGCTGAGGGGCAAACAGATCTTCATCAAGAGCCCTGAAGACCTCCGGCGCCTCGGAACGCACTGATGAAGCCCGTGTCGGTCAAGATGTAACCGTGGCCGTCTGCGGGCAGTGTGGAGAGGACAACCCGGATAAGGCGAAGTTCTGTCTTTCCTGTGGAACCGCGCTGGCCAAGCCCAACGCGTGCCCCAGCTGCGGCGAGGAGAATCCGGACCGCGCCAAGTTCTGCCTCTCTTGCGGAACCGGACTGGCCGCCCCCGAGGAGAAACGCGAGATCCGGAAGATGGTCTCGATCGTCTTCACGGACCTCGTGGGCTCGACGGCTATGGGAGAGCGGCTAGATCCCGAATCTCTCCGGAGGGTGATGCTCATCTACTTCGACGAGATGAGAGCCGTCGTCGATCGACACGGAGGCGTGATCGAGAAGTTCATCGGAGACGCAGTCATGGCCGTCTTCGGGATCCCCTTGGTCAACGAAGACGACGCGCTGAGGGCCATCCGTACTGCGGTCGACATGAGGAGTGCCTTGGGCGACCTGAACAAGCAGCTCGAACAGGACTGGGGTGTGACGATCACCGTTCGGACCGGGGTCAACACCGGTGAGGTTCTCGCCGGGGAGTCATGGGACATGGACACCGGCATCCTCGGCGACACTGTGAACACCGCGGCACGGTTCGAGCAAGCAGCTCCGCCCGGCGAGATCCTGATCGGCGCGAGCACCTACAGCCTCGTGCGCAACGAGGTCGAGGTCGAGGCGGTCGAACCGCTGACGCTCAAGGGCAAAGCTCAACCCGTACCCGTGTACAAGGTGCTCAGTCTCAAACAGACGGATGCCATCGATCGCCACATCGACTCCCCGATGGTGGGACGCGAGAACGAGCTCGGGTTACTCAACAATTCCTTCGAAAGAGCAGTCGGCGAGCGAAGCTGTCACATGTTCACGGTCATGGGCCCGGCCGGCGTCGGCAAATCGCGGTTGGCCACCGAGCTCTTGAGGAACGCACCCGATGGAACGAGGGTCGTGCGAGGGCGGTGCCTCCCCTACGGCGAAGGCATCACGTTCTGGCCCATCGTCGAGATCGTCAAAGAGGCTGCATCCGTAACCGACGAGGACACGACCGAGGTCGCGAGGGCCAAGGTCCAACGTCTCTTCGAGCTGTCGGAGGACTCGGAACTCGCCGCGAAGGTCATCTCTCAGCTCGTCGGTTTCAGCGAAGCGACGGCGTCTAGGGAAGAGATCTTCTGGGCCGTGAGAAGGCTCTTCGAGAACCTCGCCCGCACCACCCCCTTGGTCGCGATCCTCGACGACATCCACTGGGCGGAGACAACCCTTCTCGACCTCATCGAGCACATGGCCGACACAGCCAAGGATGCTCCCATCCTCCTGTTGTGCATGGCTCGACCGGACCTGGTGGAGATGCGACCGGGTTGGGGTGGAGGCAAGACGAATGCAGCCTCCATCCTTCTCGAAGCGCTGACGGAAGAAGCCGCTGAAGCCCTCCTCGACAACCTGTTAGGTAAGGCCGACCTCTCGAAAAGCGTGAGGGCGCGCATCCTCGACGCGAGCGGTGGGAACCCGTTCTTCGTCGAAGAGCTCGTTTCGATGATGATCGACCAGGGCTTGCTCACCAAACGGGATGGAGCATGGGTCCCAACCGAAGACCTGGACACGATCAACGTGCCCCCGACTATCAATGCATTGCTCAGTGCTCGCCTCGACCGGCTTCAGAAAGAGGAGCGGCACGTCGTCGAGCGGGCATCTGTCATGGGGAAGATATTCACGGTCAGAGGCGTGACAGAGCTGACGCCAGGCCCTGCCAAGCCGCAGGTGCAGCCGGCTCTCACCAGTCTCGAGAGCAAAGAATTCGTGTTGAGGGAGATGGCATCGCAGGCCGCCAGCCGCGAATTGAGCCGGCGGGCTGTCGACACCGACAGCCTCGTCGACGAGACCTACACCTTCCGCCACATCCTCATCCGTGATGCGGCCTACAACGGTCTTCCTAAGGAAGCTCGCGCGGAGTTGCATGAGTCCTTCGCCAACTGGTTCACCGACTTCCTGGGGGAACGAGCATCAGAGCAGGAAGAGATCCTCGGTTACCACCTGGAGCAAGCCTTCAAGCATCGGGCACAGCTAGGCATGATGCGCGAGAAACACAAGGGCCTCGCCACGAGAGCGTCCGCTTATCTGGCATCTGCCGGTCGGAGAGCTGCTCGTCGAGGCGACGATCACGCCGCGGTGAACCTGCTCGGTCGCGCGGTCGACCTGTTGCCCGATGGTGATGCAACCAAGGTGAAGCTCATGCCCGAACTTGGGGTCGCGTTGATGGACAGTGGTGACTTCGACGAGGCCGAGCAGATCTTCCAGAAGGGGATCGATGCGGCAGAAGCGATCGGCGACAAGGGCTCTGGTGCGCATGCCCGGGTACAGAAGTTCATCCTTCTTCAACAGACCGACCTGGAAACGAGCGCGGAGGAGGCGATCGCCGAAGCCGAGAAGGCCATCGACGTCTTCGAAGAGCTCCACGATGAGATCGGTCTTTCTACGGCTTGGCATCTCAAGGCCTACTCATTCACGACGCTCGCCCGATCACTTGACGCGGAACGGGCGCTCGAGCGATCGATAGCGCACGGCAAACGAGCGAACAATCATCTGGCCGAGGCGGTCAGCCGGCGCGCTCTCATCGTCACGATGCTCTTCGGGCCCACCAGCGTTGAGGATCTTGTTCGCAGGGTCGAGGACCACCTCGAGTGGGCCAGGTTGACGGGTGATCTCGTCACCGAGGCGCGCGCTCTGGGCGCGCTGGGTCAAGCGCGCGGGATGCTCGGCGAAGCGGATGAGGCCAGGGCTCTGATCGAACGAGAGAAGAGGATCTTGGACGAGCTGGGCTCGCGCCTGCGCCTAGCGTGGACTGCCTTCGAAGCGTCCGCGGTCGAGCTGCTCGCCGGAGACCCGGACGGTGCCGAGAAGGAGCTGATCCCTGCTTACGAGTTCCTGGAGCAGATGGGCGAGAAAGCAACTCTCTCGACCCTGGCCGCCATCCTCGCCGAGGTCCGGTGGCTGCAGGGAGATGCTGCGGAGGCCGATCGGCTGACGCTGGTGAGCCAGGAGAACTCCACGGAGGATGACTTCCTTTCACAGATGGCTTGGCGGGCCACGCGCGCCAAGGTGCTCGGTAAGGCCGGGGATCTCGAGGCTGCTGAAGCGTTGTGCAAGGAGGCTATCGAGATCTCGGCCAAGACCGACTATCTGGAAACGACCGGGAGCGTCTTCCTCGCTTACTCCGAGGTGCTGATGGGGGCCGGGCGCAAAGAGGAGTCCGAGGCGATGGCCCGTGAAGCCCTGAGGCTCTTCGGAGAGAAAGGCAACATCGTGTCGGCCGATCTGGCGACGGAACTGCTCGAGCAACTCAACGCTTGAGCCAGATCTCCTCGGCGTCGAAGGAGATCTTCCCGTCGGCTTGCTTGAGTCGGATGCGGAGAAGGTAGATCGCGGACTTCATGGGCTGTAATCGCCGGCCACGTCCATCCCACTTGATCAGGTATCGACCCGGGCCCAGAGGGGCGCGCGCCAGGACCGTGACGGAGCGCCCGCTCTGGCGATGAACGGTGGCCACCATCTCTCCAGAACCGCGGAGACGGAACGCCATCCGCACCGTGTCATGGCGACCATCGCCGTTCGGCGTGAAGGGATTGGGCCCCCACTTGATGATCTCGACCGGTTCCGGAGCCACAGGGGCCGGCGGAGGTTCGGAAGCAGAGGGCTCGGGAGAAGGACTGGGCGATGGGCTCTCTTCGGGGATGGGCTGGGCAACGGCGCCCCCGGCCGCGAAGCCGAAGGCGGCGAAGGCCCATAGCGCGAGAACAACCAGCCATGCAAGTTTCTTGAGCATCCGATCCAGGATAGACAGAGAAGGAGCAGAGGAACCGTCTATGGATGAATTGGATCTAGCGGACTGGCGACGCAGGGTGGCCGCGCTCTACACGAGGATCCGAGCCACCGAGGATCCCGCCGAGGCGTGGTCCTACTGGCGCGCATTACGTGAGGATCTCTTCTTGATGCACCCCCAGTCGCCCCTGCCGGCGGATCGTCGAGACAGGGGTCCCGCTTACTTCGACTACGACCCCGGAGCCAGGGTGAGCGGCCGAGTCGAGCCGGCCGACGAGACCTCGATCGCACTCCCCGCCAGCAGTGGGGAGCCGATGACCGCAACCCGGTTCGCACAGGTGCGATTCACGTTGGCCGGTCAGCCGGCCGAGCTCCCGCTTTTCTGGCTGAGCGGCTATGCGGGGGGGCTCTTCTTGGCATTCCGAGACGCCACTTCCGGAACGACCACTTACGGAGGAGGCCGGTATCTGCTTGATTCGGCCAAAGGAGCCGATCTCGGCGGCTCGGCAGACACTCTCGTATTGGACTTCAACTTCGCCTACCAACCATCCTGCTCTTACTCACCTGAGTGGGCCTGTCCGCTACCGGTCCCCGGGGCAACCCTGAGCTTCTCGGTCGAAGCGGGAGAGAAACTTCGCGATAACTTGAAGGGGTGAGTACCAGCACTCCTGTCGCGGGGCCCTCCTTCGCCAAAGACGTCAAGACGTCGTTCTTTGTCGCCCTCTCCGCTGCGGCCGTTGCATGCGGGGTGACCCTTCTCTACCTCGGGATGAGATCGGTGATGGAGATCGGGGGTGCCTGTGCTGAGGGTGGGCCATTCGTCCCCGTTAGACCCTGTCCCGATGGCGCGCCCGGCGCGATCGTCGGTGGGTTGTGGATGGGCCTCATCTTCGCGGCCGTCTACGTGTGGCAGGCGTTCCGGAACGGGATACCCAACTTCGCCGGATTCTTGTGGCCCGCTCTCTTCCTCTCGCTCGGATACAACTTCTTCGATTTCGGTTTGGACCCCCCCGGCGGTGGCGGGCTCGTATGGGGGTGGCTCGTCTGCGGCATCGTCTTCGTCTTGATGGGAGGGCTCCCACTGCTATTCGTCATCCCCGCCACGGTAAGAGCGATGAAAGGCAAGGCCCCCGATGTTGGGAGCTTCGCGGGCAGCCCGATGAGGGCGATATCCCTTGCCAAGAAGGTGTCTTCCTCCGCGTCACGTCTGGACATCGACGACATCGTCGGCAAGGTCGCGATCTCGGATGACGTCGTCTCGAACCTCGAGCGTCTGGACAAGCTCTATCGATCGGGCGCGTTGAACTCTCAGCAGTACGAGGCTGCTAAACAGAAGGTGCTGGGTCGCTCATGACTCCTCGAGCCCGTCTCTACTGGATAGCCCTGCAGTGCGCCGCGATCGCAGCGGGGATCTACGCCGGAGTACAGATGTTCGACGCGATCGCCTCGTAGCTACGAGATCCTCTACTGCTTCTCCGAGCGCTTCGACTGCTGTTCGGCCCGCCGCTTGCGGCGTTCCTCGCGCTCGAGTGCGGCGAGCTCATCGGCCTCAGGGATCGTTGGCGCCCCCCCGCCCAGGTGGGCCGGAAGCCACCATTCCTTAGCAGGGTCTTTCGGTAGCTGCGGGTACTCGCGCTGTGCCCGGTCGACCATCTCGGTGATCCTCGCCATCAACGTGTCGGTGACCTTCTCGGGATCGGGGTTGTTCGAATAGTCGATGGGCGGCCCGAGATCGACCGTGATGGCCACTTTGCGCTCGAAATTCTTAGGCCGGCCCTTCGTAAGGATGCGCTGGCTCCCCCAAACGGCGCCGGGTATCAGGGGGGCGTCCGCAGCGATCGCGATACGGGTGGCTCCGGTCTTGCCCGTGCGTGGGATGAAGGAACGGCTGATCGTCCCCTCGGGGAACATGCCGACGACCTCGCCCTCTTTGACGGTTTCGATCGCGCGCGTGACGGCGGCACCGGCGTCACCGAATCTGTCGGCAGGGATGTGTTTCATCCCCCGCATGAGCGGGCCGGCTATCGGGTGATGGAAGACCTCTTGCTTCGCCATGAAACGCACGAGCCGCTTCCGCTGCCGCGCCGCGTAACCGATGAAGGTGAAATCGAGGTAACCGACATGGTTGGTGGCGATCACGGCAGGGCCGTCGAGCGGCAGGTGCTCCATACCCGAAACGCGGATGTCCCATGACATAGACCTGAAGAGGCCCAGTGCGATGCCGATGACCGGCGTGTAGACGCGTTCCATCGGGGGAGGTTAGCCCGTGTCCTTGGTGGTTGTCGGCTTCTCCTCGAGATGGCCCAGACCGTGCCAGGCGAGGTTCACCACGTGAGCAACCACGGTGTCCCGCTTAGGCTTGCTCACGTCCTGCCACCACTCCCCCACCAAAGCGACCATCCCGACCAGCGCCCGGGAATAGAGCGGGGCAAGTTTGGGCTCGAATCCTCGTCGCTTGAACTCGTCCACCAAGACGTACTCCACCTGGGCGGCGATATCACCCACGATGCTGGCGAAGGTCCCCTGCCCCCGACCCGGCGAATCGCGAACGATGATCTTGAAGCCCTCGGGCTCGTCCTCGACGTAGGAGAGGAACGCGTGGGCCGCCCGCTCGAGTTTGTCCCGTGGGTGGTCGGCATCGAGAGCGGTGGTGATCCGTTCGAGCAGGTTGCGCACCTCGCGATCGACCACGACTGCGTAGATGCCCTCCTTGCCTCCGAAATGGTCGTACACGATCGGCTTGGAGACATCCGCTCTCTGAGCGATCTCCTCGATCGAAGCGGCTTCATAGCCCTTCTCCGCGAAGACCTTGCGGCCAACCTGAAGCAGCTGCTCTCGGCGCTCACCGCCCGACATCCGGACGCGGGCACGTGCCGCGTCGGCCACTCAGAGAGCTTTCGCCGAGAGTTGCTTCTCTGTCGGTCGCCGAACGTTGCTGGCGAGGTGAAGCTTCTCGAGTGTGACGATGAAAGCCGCGCTGAGGTCGATCTGCCGCCTCTTGATCCCATGCACCGCCGAGGACGGGAAGGCATGGTGGTTGTTGTGCCACGACTCGCCCAGGGACAGGATCGCCAGAGGCCAGTTGTTGGTGCTCATGTCGGTGGTCTCATATGAGCGATAGCCGAAGAAGTGGCATATGGAGTTGATGCTCCATGTCACGTGGTGAAGAACGAACATCCGCACGAGGCCTGCCCAGAGGAAAGCGTGTATCGCTCCGCCCAGGGTTCCGGTGATAGCGAGACCCACAACGGCTGGGAAGACCAGAGAGATGGTTGCCAGCCACGGGAACATCCGATCGACCTTGACCATCGCCGGGTCCTTGAGCATGTCCGGGGCCCAGCGCTCGCGGACGGTTCGTTCCTCGTCGGTCAACCAGCCGACATGGGCATGCCAGAGACCGCGGATGATGCCACTGAAGCTGTCGTCGTCGACGTGAGGGGAGTGAGGATCTCCCGGCTTGTCTGAGTAGGCATGGTGACGCCGGTGGTCGGCCACCCAGCTGATGACCGAGCCCTGGATCGCAAGTGAGCCGGCAACCGCGAACCCGACGCGAACGGCTTTGGGCGTGTCGAAGCTCTGATGCGTAAGGAGCCTGTGATAGCCGATCGTTACTCCGAATGCAGTCATGAGGTACATCCCGGCCATCAAGGTGACATCGAGACCTGAGATGCCGCGGCCCCACAGCGTGACCATGGCCGCGATCAAGCCCCCCACCGGAGCTAGCGTCAAGATCAATACCGCGGTCTTCTGAAGCTTGATATTGCGCTCGGACAAGCGGACGACCCCGGGGATCGCCGGTTCTTCGATGGCTTCTGGAACGATATGACGGTCGATGACTGGGGCCGCTTGGGCCATAGCTCCTCCTGCCTGAAGAGGTCGTGTGCTTCTATACCTACGGTACCGTAAGTTACGGTACCGTAGGTAACCTGTCAAGCATCCTTGTCTACAGCTCGCCGGTGTAGCGCAGGATGTCGATCCCGTGGCCGATATCGATCGCATACACGACCCGGCGAGAGGCCCATAAAGCGGCCACGGTGGAACCCGCCAGAGGCATGAAGTAGCCCACTTCCTCTATCTGGCCCGAATCATCGACCCGAAGGAACCGCGTGCCGTGATCGAAGAACCCCGAAGCTACGAGCCCGCCCCCATCGAAACTCTCGTGTTCCTGGAACCATCCGGCTGAACAGCCGAACGGGTTGGCGGCCGGGCGGCCGTCGGCGTAGGTCCCATTGGTCACCCTGTATTCGTCGATCAGCTCGAATGAATGGGTCTTGCGCCATCTGGTGGCATCCCAGGTCATGAACGCACCTGCGCCGTCATCGCAGAGCGGATGGGGCACGGTCTCTCCCTGCACGAGGATGAACGGGTCCTTCCCGCGGCCCGGCCACCGGACCGAGTGAAGGATCTTCATGTCCAAGGTGCCCGCTCGAGCTCTCACCTTGGGACGGGCGGGATCGCGTCGCCCGTCGAGCAGGTTCATGACGAGAGACCCGGTCAGCACGACCCCAGGTGAGACCTCGTAGGTATCGAAGCCGAAGAAGGGGCGGGGATCGCCGCTCCACTCTCCTTCGATCGAAGGGTTGGACGGGTCTCGGAGGTCGATGATGGTCCCGCCGGCACCATAGGCCCACTCGCAGTTCAGGACGCAACCGAAGTTGTGGTCGTCGGCAGGGATCTCGGCGAGCTTGACCGGAGCACCTTTGTCCTCGACGTTCCACACATGAAGCATCTTCCGCACCTTGTCGTCGGACAGGAGAAGGATCCGACCGTTGGTGTCCAGGTCTTCATTGACGAACTGGAAGCCGATCGGGGTGAGACTCAGGAGCTCCGGGTTGAGCGGGTCGGAGATGTCGTAGATCGAGAAGCTCTTGTTCCCCCCGACATAGAGGTGGTGCCCGAGAACACGAGCGGTCGTCCAG
>JBKJYP010000354.1:0-7913 GCA_046715695.1 Actinomycetota bacterium
CACAGGAGAAGCTCGACAAGACCAAGAAGCCAACCGACAAGCAGCGTCGCGAGCTCGAGATGAAGGCGCGCGTCGGACGTCAGGCGAAGCGGCGCTTCATCCAGTCCAACCTGCGCCTCGTGGTTTCGATCGCCAAGAAGTACTCGGCTGCCGGACTACCCCTCCTCGACCTGATCCAGGAAGGAAACCTCGGCCTGATGCGTGCGGTCGAGAAGTTCGACTACCAGCGCGGTTTCAAGTTCTCCACCTATGCCACCTGGTGGATCCGCCAGGCCATCACCCGGGCGATCGCCGACAAGGCCCGCACGATCCGCATCCCTGTACACATGGTCGAGACGCTGTACCGCGTTCGCAAGGTCCAGAGCGAGCTGCTCGAGAAGCTGGGTCGTGAGCCTCTCATCGAGGAGATCGCCGCCCAGGCCGACCTGACTCCCGACAAGGTTCGAGAGGCCTTTCGCGTGTTGCCCGAGCCCGTGTCTCTGCACGAGCCGGTCGGTGACGAGGACGCCGAGCTCGGCGACTTCATCGAGGACGAGGATGTCGAGGGCCCCTTCCAGGCCGCCGCGGTTGCGCTGCGCCAGGAGGACCTCTGGAACATGCTCGGTTCACTCTCGGACCGCGAGCGCAAGGTTCTGGCGCTCCGCTTCGGTCTCGTTACAGGCGAGCCCCGCACCCTCGAAGAGGTGGGCAAGGAGTTCAACCTGACGCGCGAGCGGATCCGTCAGATCGAGGCTAAGGCGCTCTCCAAGCTGCGCCACCCCTCGACCCCGGGCAAGCTCCGCGACATGGTGACTATCTAACTCTTCGAGCACCGGAGGCAGGTCCTGTGGTCACCACCGTTGTTCTCGCGACCTGCGACATACATCTCATCCCTGAAACGGCTCAGGCGATCGCCGATATCCCGGAGGTCACCGAGGTCTACTCGGTCGCCGGGGACTACGACCTCGTCGTGATGGTGCGCGTCCGCAACCACGACGACCTCGCCAGCGTCGTCTCCGAGAAGATCGCCAAGGTCGCCGGCATCGAGCGGACCCAGACCCTCGTCGCCTTCAAGGTCTACTCCCGCCACGACCTCGACTCACTCTTTTCTCTCGGCTTCGAGGAGCCGGCGTAAGCGCGAGCCGCAACCGTTAGCGATCGTCTCGACGATCGCGTTGCAGTGCCGCCGGACCCGGACGCAGTCCGGGGACGATGAACGGAGGCCCCCGCGAGGGGGCCGCAGTGAAAGGCAACAGTGATGGACGCGCTTGTAGCTCACTTCCACGAGATCGGCCTCAAGGGACGCAATCGCGCCTACTTCGAGGACACCCTTGCTCGCAACCTGAAGGTCGCACTGCGCGGGACGGGGATGGTCAAGCTTCGCCGGGGCTTCGGCCGCATGATGATCGACTTCAAACCTGGATCCGACGTCGCCGGAGCAGCAGAGAGAGCTGCCCGCATCTTCGGGGTCGCTTACATCGGCGCAGGGCAGCGTGTCGAACCGACGATGGAGGCCGTATCGGCCACTGCCCTTGACCTCATCACAGCCCAGCCCTTCGCTTCGTTCGCGGTGCGCGCCCGGCGAAGCCATTCAACTTTCACCGAGAAGTCTCAAGTCATCAACGAAACCGTGGGCCAGCTCATCAAGGACACGACCGGTGCTCGGGTCGATCTCTCGAACCCCGAGGCCACCGCCTGGATCGAGCTGTTCGCCGGAACCGGGATCGTCTACAGCATCCGCTTGAAAGGACCCGGGGGTCTGCCTGCTGGGGTTTCGGGACGGATGCTCGCGCTGTTGTCCGGAGGCATCGACTCGCCGGTCGCGGCGTGGATGATGGCGCGGCGGGGGGCCGGGGTCGAGCTCGTGCATTTCCACGGCCGCCCGTTCACCGATCCTTCGTCGACACGCCAGGCTGCCGAGCTTGCAGAAGTCCTATCTCGATATCAGCTGCGCTCGGTGTTGCACCTCATCCCACTCGCCGATGCCCAGCAGGAGATCGTTGCCCTCGCCCCCGCCCCACTGCGAGTGATCCTCTACCGGCGAACGATGATGCGGATCGCATCGAGACTCGCCGCCGATCGCGAGGCGAAGGCTCTCATCACCGGGGACTCCCTCGGTCAGGTGGCGTCACAGACGATCGAGAACATCAGGACGGTGGATGCAGCCGTCCCCGAGGCTCAGGTACTCAGGCCGCTGGTGGGGATGGACAAGCAAGAGATCGTGGACCTCGCCACGAGGATCGGCACCTACGACATCTCGACCCGGCCTCACCAGGATTGCTGCGTCCTGTTCGAGCCTCGCTCCCCCGCCACCAAGAGCTACCCGGACCAGGCGCAGGAAGCCGAAGCCGCCCTCGACATGGAAGCCATGGTGGGCAAAGCGCTGGCCGGCATCGAGACCCGCATCTTCGAGCTCGACTCGCCGACTTGATCAGAACGCGCCATATTGGCGGGCGGTCTCAAGGAGTCCACGCAACACCTCATCGCTCGGTGGAGGCTGCATCCATCGACGAGAGGAGAAGTCATGGGCCAGCTCACCCCGGAGAAGCGGAGAGAGATCTACCGCCTCGCTAAGCAAGGACTGACGTGTAAACAGATCGGCGAGAGGGTCGACCTCTCGCATACCTGGGTGCACGTGCAGCTGAAGCCCCTAGGGGGTGTCATCCGCAAAGAGATGTGGGAGGGCGGCGGTCGCCGGCTGTCCCTGGATGAGCGGGTGGAGATCAAGATCGGGCTCGAGAGGGGCTGTTCCCTTCGGGCGATCGCTCGGAACCTAGGACGCAACGTCTCCACCGTGTCACGCGAGGTCAAAGCGAATGGCGGTGGTGGTCGCTACCGGCCAGTGGTCGCGCACCGCTCTGCGGAGCAGCGAGCCCGACGGCCCAAGATGACCAAGCTCAGAGCCAATCCCAAGCTGTTGGCCCAGGTCGAAGCCGAACTCAAGAGGTTGCGTTCGCCCCAGCAGATCTCCCGGCGCCTCCGGGCCGAGTTCGGCGACGATGCATCCATGACCATCTCCCACGAGACGATCTATAAGACCCTGTTCGTCCAGGGTCGAGGCGAGCTGCGCCGCGAGCTCGCCCGCTGCCTGCGAACGGGACGGGCCAGACGGATCCACCAGGGCCGACTCGAGAAACGCGGCCAGATCAAAGACATGGTGATGATCTCCGAGCGTCCCGCTGAGGTTGAGGACCGGGCCGTGCCCGGCCACTGGGAGGGAGACCTCATCCTCGGCAAGAACGGCAAGAGCGCTATCGGCACGTTGGTCGAACGAGCGACGCGCTACGTGATGCTGTTCCCCTTGCCCAAGGACCGCACCGCGGAACAGGTGCGTCTGGCCATGACAGAGGTGATCCAGACCTTGCCCGCATCGCTGCGACGCACGCTCACCTGGGATCAGGGCAAAGAGATGGCGGAGCACGCTCGGTTCACGGTCGACACTGGGGTCGATGTCTATTTCTGCGATCCCCACTCGCCTTGGCAGCGGGGCTCCAACGAGAACACCAATGGGCTTCTCCGCCAGTATTTCCCCAAGGGGATCAGCCTGCGTCGTTTCACCAATGAAGACCTTCAGGAGGCAGCCGACAGTCTCAACACCCGTCCTCGTGAGACCCTAGGCTGGAAGACACCAGCCGAAGCCCTCGATGCGTTTGTTGCTAGGACCGGTTGAGACCGCAGCGCGTTCTGATCAAGTCGGCGGGTTAGACGGCGAAGCGGATGTTCATGACGTCGCCTTCGACGACGGTGTAGTCCTTGCCCTCAACGCGAAGCGTTCCGGTCGCCTTGGCTTTGTCCCAGCCTCCGGCCTCGACGAGCGCGTCGTAGCCGACGACCTCGGCACGGATGAATCCGCGTTCGAGATCGGAATGGATGACGCCCGCGGCCTCGGGAGCCTTGGCGCCGCGCCGGACCTCCCACGCTCGCGTCTCGTCTTCGCCGGTCGTCAAGAAGGTGATCAGGTCGAGGGCCTGGTAGCAGGCGGCCACGACGCGATCGAGTCCCGGAGATTCGACTCCGAAACCGGCCAGCAACTCTGCAGCCTCGGCCGGTTCCATGCCCGCAACCTCAGCCTCCAGCGCCGCGCTCACGGGGACTGCATCTGTCAGCCCCTCGGGCAGGTCGGCTCCCTCGCCCACATTTGCCACAACGATCCAGGGCTTGAGCGTTAG
The DNA here is from genome assembly GCA_046715695.1 of Actinomycetota bacterium. GTDB lineage: Bacteria > Actinomycetota > CADDZG01 > CADDZG01 > WHSQ01 > DATLNM01. Next base: position 4,149 of record JBKJYP010000354.1, read on the forward strand.
AGGTCCGTAACCCCGCAGGAACTTGAGTGTCTCAGCGTCGAAGTCGCCATCGATCAGCAACTTCTCTGCGTCTAACAGAGCGTGCGCAGCCTCGAGCGCTTCGAGCTCGACCTTGCCTTCAGCCGAGCCACGGGCCTTCTTGCGCGCCTTCTCGACCCCACTCTCGATGCTGGCAAGGTCGGCGATCAGCAACTCGGAACGCAGGGAGTCGAGCTCCTTGACGGGGTTAGAGCCGTCGGTGAAAGCGCCGACCACCAAGCAGAGGGCGTCCGCGGTGCGGAACTCGGCGATGCCCTGCGCGGTCAACCCGCCGGGGACATCGACGAAGCGAACCTTGGCAGCGACAACCTTGCGTGACTTCTCGAGACCGGCGAGGACGGCGATCCGTTCGTCGGGAACGTCAACCACGGCCTGGTTCGCCTTCCCTCCCGTCCCCCCGGCGCGGGTGAGCGCGGTGAACAAGGTGGACTTGCCCGAGTAGGGCACCCCGACGATCGCGACATCTTTCATAGGGCGACACCCTAGTGTGTGGCCCAATGGATACCGGTCTAAACGGTCTTGGCGTACTGATCACGGGCGGAGCGGGCGGCATCGGAAGTGCCACCGTGCGGGCGTTCGCGGCCGAGGGGGCCAAGGTCGCCGTGCACTACCGGACGAGCGGCGAGCGGGCCGAGGAACTGGCGGCCGAAGCAGGGGGGGTCTCCGTTGCCGGAGACCTCACCATCGAGGCCGACGCCGACCGTGTCGTCGCCGAGGCTCTCGAGGGCCTGGGTCGCCTAGACATCCTCATAGCGAACGCGGGAGCGTGGCCCGCTGAAGATGTCCCCTTGTGGGAGATGTCACTGGCGCGCTGGCGTTCCACCCTGGCAGCCAACCTCGATTCGGTCTTCTTGTCCTGCCGCGCGTTCCTCCGGCACATCACAACGACGCGTCACGGCAACATCGTCTTGGTCGCGTCGACGGCCGGCATCTTCGGTGAAGCTGGGCATTCCGACTATTCCGCAGCCAAAGCCGCCGTTGGTGGTGGATTACTCAAGAGCTTGAAGAACGAGATCGTGCGGATCGCCCCCCTCGGACGAGTGAACGCCGTCGCTCCCGGTTGGACACGAACCGAGATGTCTCGCTCCGTGATCGAAGACGCCGAGAAGATCGAGCGCGCGACCCGAACGATGGCCCTCAAGAAGGTCGCGACCTCCGAGGACATCGCTGCAACGATCGTCTCGCTGGCTTCGGATCGTGTCAGCGGACACATCACCGGCGAGCTCATCACCGTTGCAGGGGGCATGGAGGGTCGGCTACTCCACGATTAGCTCCTTGTCGAGCGGGCCCATTCCTTGAGCTCGACAGCAGGCATGAGGTTGAGCACGCGGTCTTCCGCTATGCCCGCGTCCAGCACGGCAGCCACCCCCAGCGCGATGTGGGGAAGCTGCCAGGGGGCGTGAGAGTCGGTACCCAAGGACACACGCGCTCCACTAGCGGCTACTAGAGGCAGCAGATCGGGGCGCAGGTCCTGCCGGTCGGGGAAGCAGTCGATCTCTACGGCGACGTCACGACGCGCAGCCTCCGTGAACACTTTCTCCCAGTCGGCAACCAGACCCAGACGGAAGTTATAGATGCGCCCCTGCGGATGCCCGAGGATATTGAGCTTCGGGTTGGAGAGTGCCGCGAGATATCTCTTCGTTTGGTCCTCTTTGATGCGTAGCTTGGAATGGAACGACCCGAGAACGATGTCCAAACGGTCCAGTGACTCCGGGGACATGTCCCCCGAGCCATCCGGTGAAAGGTTCAACTCGATCGAACGCAGCAACTGGAGCCCTGTCCCGGCATCGTCCAGCTTCTCGTTGAGTGTTTCGATCTCGCGCTCTTGTTCTATGAGCCTCTCTTCGTCGATGCCCCCGGCTATCTTCAGACCTTTCGAATGATCGGTGATCGAGATGTACTCGTAACCGCGCGCGGACGCGGCGATGGCCATCTCCTCTAACGTTCCTCCGCCGTCGCTATAAGTGGTGTGCATCTGGAGGTCACCCCGGATGCGATCTTCGAGAGGCTCGCCTTCTATGCGGGAGAGTGCGGCGGCGACCGTCGAGAATCCCAAGCGAGAGGCGTCCGGGCCTTCCAGAACTTCTGGCGGATCGTCGAGCCAGCCGGCGATGACCCGCGCCAGCCACGGGCCCACCCGGGCGAGCTCCTCGAGAGAGCGGCCCGACGGATCGATCGCGGCAGCCTCTTCCGGCCAGGAAAGAGCGGCTCTGGCTGCCTTACGGCAGGCCTTGGCCTTCTGTTCGGTGTAGTCCGACGACGTTCGGGCGAGGAGGTCTGCGATCTGGATGTTGGTGAGGCTCAAACTGATCGTTCAGAGGATGCGCGCGCCCAACGCGCTCGCTACGAGATCCACCGCCAGATAGCCGGTCATGTCCGCGTTGTCGAGGATCGGATTCACCTCGACCACTTCCATCGATGTCACGATCTTGGAATCGGCGACGAGCTCCATAGCCAGGCTGGCTTCTCGATACGACAGTCCCCCGCGCACCGGTGTTCCCACACCAGGGGCGATCTCGGGATCACATACGTCCATATCGAAGGAGAGGTGCACGAACCCCGGTCCCGCCACGCGCTCGAGAGCTTCGCTCATGACATCTGCGATCCCCCGGCGATCGATATCGGCCATGGTGAGCACAAGGATCCCCTTCTCAGCGATGAGCTGCCTCTCGCCTGCATCGAGAGAGCGGACGCCCACGAGAACCGTGCGATCGACATCTACCCACGGAGCCGGCTTCATATCCTCGATGCGGAAATCGCATGCTCCGATCGCTGCCGCGAGCGGCATGCCGTGCACGTTCCCGCTGGGTGAGGTCTCGGGTCGATTGAGGTCGCCGTGAGCATCGATCCAGATGACTCCGCCGATGCCCCGGGCATGGGAAAGACCTGCAAGCGTTCCCATGGCGATCGAATGGTCCCCGCCGAGGACGAGCGGGAACTCGTGCTCGGCGACTGCCGAAACCTTCGCGGCTATCTGGGCGCAGGTAGCCAAGATGGCAGGGAGATACCTCGCATGCTCGTCCGTCTCCTGAGCCAGCTCGGGGAGGTCGGCTTGCACGTTGCCGAGGTCCGTAACCTCGAGGCCGATCTCGATGAGCTTCTCCGACAGACCCGCGTATCGGATCGCGCTCGGACCCATATCGACCCCGCGCCGAGCCGTCCCGAGGTCAAGAGCCGCACCCAGTATCGCTACAGGGAGGCGGTCACTCATGCCTGTCTCCAGCGCTCGCCGAATGAACACTGCCAGTCGCCGGAGGCGACTCGCCCTCGACTCCCGGCGGAGCCGTGCCGACCGCTCACTCCTGCGGCTCGTCGTCTGTGTCCTGCAGTTCCAGGAGCTCTTCCTTCTCCTCTTTCGAGGGCGGCGTCATCAGAGACAGCACAGCGGTCGCGGTCAGGACCCCGATGATCACCACGAGCGATAGCCAGATCGGAACATGTACGTCAACGGCCTCGAGGAGCATCTTGGTTCCGACGAAACCAAGGATGATCGCCAATCCATATCGGAGGAGATGCAATCTGTACATCGCGCCGGCGAGGAGGAAGTAGAGCGCGCGGAGCCCGAGGATCGCGAACACGTTCGAGGTCAGCACGATGAACGGCTCCTTGGTGACCGCGAAGATCGCGGGGATCGAGTCGACGGCGAACAGGATGTCGGTCAACTCGATGAAGAGGAGAACGATGAAAAGAGGCGTGGCGTATCGGACGCCGTCCTGCACGGTGAAG
>JBKJYP010000355.1:0-7088 GCA_046715695.1 Actinomycetota bacterium
GCGACATTCCCACGCGGGACGGTCGTAACTCTGACTGCCACTACCGGACCGGGATCCTCCTTTGGAGGTTGGACGGGTGACTGCGCTGGCGCCTCGCTCACCTGTCGGTTGACGATGGATGCAGATCGGCGTGCCAACGCGGCATTCACCGACGCAATGAGCGTCAGATCCTCGCTATCGGTCAGTAAGCCGGGTACCGGCTCGGGAGTAGTTACCAGTGAGCCCGGGGGGATCAACTGTGGGTCCACCTGCTCGGCCTCTTATCCCGAAGCGACCGTGGTGAAGCTGACAGCGGCACCCACTGGTGATTCCTTCTTTGAAGGTTGGGGCGGAGATTGCTCTGGAGCCGCACCGACCTGCACGTTGTCGCTTGACAGCAGCCGCTCAGCCGTCGCCCGCTTCCGACGACCTGAGGCCGACCTGTCGGTTAAACGGATCGGCGACTTCTCATTGAGGACCGGGGAAACCGCTTACTTGAGATACCGGGTAGCGAATGCGGGGCCATTCGCAGCCACGGATGCGGTCCTTCGCCTTCCCGACATGGCCGTCGGCTTGGTCTTTGGCGAGACGACGACTACGCAGGGAAGTTGCGCGGCCGATAGCGGCAGTCCTCCTCCTATCGTCCAGGGGCCTGTGGTACCGGGGTCGCGGTTCTGCCAGATCGGAACGGTCGCGAAAGATGGGTCCGTTGATGTCACGCTCCAAGTAGGGGCGACCGAGCCCAAACTTTTTGACTTCGTGGCCAGCGTGAGCGCCTCAGAAGCAGACCCGCTTACAACCAACAACAGCGACCGTTTCGGCACGATCAGCTCAGGCCCGAAGTGCACTGTGGCCGGCACGATGGGAGCGAACTCGCTGAACGGTACCGATGCTCGTGACGTCATCTGCGGGTTCGCAGGCGCCGATGACATCTTCGGCCGAGCCGGGGATGACCTCATCCTCGCGAGCGATGGCGACGACTACATCGCGGGGGGCGCTGGAGGAAACGAGGTCTTTGCCGGCCCAGGAGCAGACTCGGTGATCGGGGGACACCAGGTCGACATCCTGCATGGTGGGACTGGGAACGATGTCATCAACGGATACGGGGCGAACGACCAAATCCGCGGAGATCCGGGGAACGACCGGCTGGTGGGTGGAGATGGAAACGACCAGCTGTTCGGTGGGGATGGAGATGACGTCCTCACCGGGCAGGGTGGCAACGACACGATCACCGGGCAAGACGGATCCGACGATGAAAGCGGCGACGAAGGCGACGATGTCTTCAAAGCGGGACTGGACATCGGGCACGACTCCTTCAGTGGTGGCGCCGGGATCGACGGCGTCGACTTCGAAGGTGCTCCGATGGACCTACACCTCAGTCTCGACGATCAGCCGAACGACGGGGTCGACTTGGAGAACCTCGGGCCCGACATAGAGGGCATCGCCGGTGGATCGGGCAACGACACGCTCCTAGGGAACGATGATTTCAATGTACTGATCGGGAGGGAAGGAGACGACCTGATCAAAGGCTTCGGAGGAGCCGACCTCCTCGAAGGCTGGTCGGGGAATGATGACGTCAAAGGTGGAACGGGGAACGACGAGATCCGCGGTGGCGACGGCAACGACGAGCTCATGGGCTCAGAGGGCGCGGATAACATCTTCGGCGGCACCGGCTCGGACCGGCTCGACGGAGATGCCGTCGGCGCCCATTTCTTCTGCTTCTGTGGGGATGGTGACAAGCTAGATGGGGGTCCGGGGAGCGATCGGATCCACGGATGGGCCGGGGCAGACCACATCAATGGCGGAGAGGGCGACGATTTCCTCTACGGCGACTCTGGGGGGGATTGGGTGAAGGGGGACGGTTTCCGGAGACTGGACGGTACGCACGGTGGCAACACTCCGACTGGCGACGACGTCCTGCATGGCGGAGACGGCGAAGATTTTCTCTTTGGCGACAACAACGACGCTAGCTACGACCAAGGCGGCGGCGACAAGCTGTACGGAGATGGTGGGACCGACCGCCTCGACGGCGAACGTGGAAACGACCTTCTTAAAGGGAATGCCTCTGGTGATTACCTCGAGGGTAGCCGGGGACACGACACTCTCGATGACGCCTACGGCTCCAACGATATGGACGGCGGGAACGGGTGGGACAGTTGCGGCGCTTCCAATGGCGCGATCGGTGACTACTACAACAGTAAGACCGACTGCGAGGTCGCTCTGTAGAGCGGTTCGATCAGGAGTATCTCGAGATGTAGCCGCGGCGGCGGAAGAGGATCAGCATCCTGGTTGCGAACCAGATTGCGAGGCCGGCGATGACTACCGTCTCGATCGTTGCGATGCCGAGTTCCTCCCAATGAACGCCGCCGCCGTCCAATTCGTGGCGCATGGCTGCGAACGCGTGCGTGGTCGGCAGCGCGAGGGCGATGGGCCGGAAGGCGACCGGGAGGGCCTCGACCGGATAGAAGACCCCGGACAACGGCATGACCGCGAACATGATGCCCCACGCCAGAGCCTCGGCCCCCGTTCCGTACCTCAGCACGAGACCGACCACGAACAATCCGATGATCCATCCCACCGCGAGCAACAGGACGATGATCGGGATGAGACCGATGCCGACATCGGTGATCGAGAACGAGAACATGACGAGCGCGCTGATGGCCACGAGCCCGGCCCCCAGCGTGAGCTTGACCAAACCCCACAGAGCCACTCCGGCGATGTATTCGACCTCTCGGATCGGCGTGACCATGAGGTTGAGGAGGTTGCGGGTCCACGTCTCCTCGAGGAAGCCCGTCGAAAGGGATATCTGGGATTGATAGATGACGTGCCACAAGACGATGCCGCCCAGCAGGTAGCCGAACGCCGTCTGGCCTCCACCCACCTTCCCGACGAACACGCCGAGTGACCCGAACAGCAGTACATCGACGATGGGCCACAGCGTGATGTCGAAGAGACGGTGGGGGCTTCGCATCGTGACGTAGCGATGTCGTCGCGCGATCGCCTTGATGCGCATCCAGGAAGTCGGCCGGCTCATAGCGGCCGGTCCGTCTGTTGGGCCGCAGGTGTATTAGCTTCCGTTCCCGCGAGATGCAAGAACACGCCCTCGAGGTCCTCACTGCCGAACTGAGTCGCGACCGCTTCGGGGGTGTCATCCGCGATGACCTTGCCCGACGACATGAAGATGACCCGGTCGCACAGGCGGGCGATCTCGACCATGTTGTGCGAAGTGATCAGCAACGTGGTGTCGTGCTCGGCACACAGCTGCTTGAGTCCTCGTCGCACCCGCAACGCGACATCAGGGTCTAACGAAGCCGTCGGCTCGTCCAGCACCAGCACACGTGGCCGATGAAGGATCGCCTTCACGATCCCGATGAGGGTTCTTTGGCCGGAGGAGAGCTGGGTTCCCATCTTCTCCTTGAGCTCGATGACCCCGAATCGTTCCAACTCGGCGTCGATCCTCTGCTCGGCGTCGTCCAACCCGTAGATGTCGGAGTAGAGCTGGAGGAACTCACGGACGCGGAGGCGCTCGGCCAGAGGCATGTAGCCCGCGGAGAAACCAACCTGCTCGAGGGCCTCGCTCCGTTGCGCAGGCAGGCGACGGCCGACGATCTCGACCCAGCCCGCGTCGGGGCTGATGACGCCGAGCAGCATCATTAGCGTGGTGGTCTTCCCGGCACCGTTGGGGCCGAGCAAGGCGACGCGCTCACCGGCGTGCACCACGAGGTCGATCCCGTCGACGGCGGTCGTTGACTTGTATCTCTTCACGAGCCCTTCGGCTCGGATCACTACTTCGGTCAAAGGCGATCAGGTCTCGGACATCTTCACGCCGAGCTTCTCGGGATGCATGTCCTCGGTCCCCACGACGATGCGGTTGTTGCTGGCGACATACATGACGTCGATGTTGCGGCCCGCCTCGCTGTACCTGCGTAGAGCGATGGCGAGCGCCCCCGGCGCGTCTTCCAGCGGGATCACGTCCACATCTCGGACGGCGGTGACCTCGAAACCGAGCTCCTCGACCGTCGCGGTCACCTTCTCCTCGTGCTCGTCGCCGACGAGGACGTGGAGGTAGCCCCAGTTCTCGCCCGTCCGTAGGTCTGCGCAGACCCCGTCGACATTGATGTCGGCGGCCGCCAAGGCTTCCAGAACCATCATCGCCACTCCTTGACGGTTCGGAAGCACGACCCTGATATCGGTGGACATCTATCCCTCCTCGCCTGCTCGCAGGCCATAAGTCTCCCCTAACAGACGTGCACACAGGAGGGGGGGCCGCTCGAGAGAACCCTCAAGTTCATGAGACCCAAAGTCATCCTGGCCCTCGCTCTGGTCGCCGGCAGCCTGTCCGTGGTGCCGGCCGAAGCTGGGAAGGGCTGCCCCAAGCCCACTTTGAACCATTCCACGCCGGCGCATCTGAAGGCCCCGGCCCACACCCTCTCCTGTGGCATCCAAGAGCTCGCGTCGATAGAGATCTCGAAGGATGCGGGCCTGGGGAGGATCGAGCTGCACGGTGACCTGATGGCCGTGCTGCAAAGGGATGAGGGGATCGTCACGCTCGTGGACGTCGCCAACCCGGAGCGGCCCAAGGTCCTCGGACGCTTCGACAACGACGCGGTCGCTTCGCTCGACGGCGATCTCGCCTTCTCGGCCGACGGTGACTGGCTCTTCTATGCCCGCCAGACCGACCAGTTCTCGCAAGACGGGTTCCACGTTCTCGATGTCTCGGACCCGTCCAACCCGACCCAAGCCTTCTACCAGCCCCAAGGCGGGGCATCTCGGGTTGCCTACTACCAAGACGCGGCCGGAGAGTGGGTCTTCGGCCTCGACGCAACCCTGGGATTCACTGTGAGCCGGTTCGAAGCGACGACAGGCGTTCTCGTCCCGGTCTATGTCGATGCCATGCCCGCACTGAAGGTGGGTGGTCCGGCCTCGGCGGGGTTCGAGGTCGTGCCGGATGACCGGATCTGGGGGGTGCCCACCCTCTATGTCACCACCGGGCGGACGGGTCTCCAGATCTTCGACATCTCCGATCCCACCTCCCCAGCACTGCTCGCCGCGGCCTCCCCCGAGACCGGAGGCTGGGCCGAGATCGAGGTTGCCGACAAGAACGTCTATGCGGCGGCCGAGTATTGGTTCACGCAGGGTGAGCCACTCATCGAAGTCTTGAACCGTCACGCCGAGAGTGTCCGGACCCAGTCGATCTCGAAGTCGATCGATCCTCTCTGGCACGTCCAAGGCATGGAAGCAACGTCTCGCTTCTTGTATGTCGCTCACTCACACGCCGGGCTCGTGATCTTCGACACGAGGGGGGCGGTAGTCGGCAACTATCAGAGCTTCGGTACGCGTAACGAGATGTCGAGGGCGCCTCTCGCAACGCCCTACACCTACGACGTCGAGGTGCAGGGGAAGATCCTTTACGTGAGCGATGCGGCGACCGGAACGCTCACGATCCTCCGGCACGGTTAAGCCGCGGCTTCGGCCGTTGCCGCTCCTTCGGTCATCGGCTGCCGGCGAAGAACAGACTCCTGTCTCACCGTGGCGGCCACGGAGCCCACGATGATGGCGGCCCCGATGAAGATCCTCGGCGTGATCGTCTCCGAAAGCAGGAACCAACCCAGGAAGATCGCGATGACCGGGTTCACATATGCATAGGTAGCAACCTTCGAGACCGGCGCGTGCTGGAGCAACCAGACATAGGCGGTGAACGCCAGCCACGAACCGAACACGATGAGGTAGACGAGACCGACCCAGGAGGCGGTTGAGATCGCTCCGATGTCGAGGGCACCGAACTCTCCCTTGGCTCCAGCGACGATTAGAAGAAGCACGCCGCCGCCGATCATCTGTACGGCCGTCGACACGAAATGATCCTTAGGGAGAGGCACCTTCTTCGAGAAGAACGACCCGCCGGCCCAGCAGAAGGCGGCGAAAACAAGGGTCAGCAGCCCACTGAGCTTGGCTCCGGTACCGGCCGAGCCACCCGCGACCAGAAGACCCACCCCGGCGAATCCGGCGGCGACTCCGATGAGCGTCCCTCGACCGACCCTCTCTCTGAAAGTCATCCGGAACAACACGACCCACAAGGGGATCGAGGCGATGATCAAGCTGGCTAGACCGGATGGGACGTTGGTCTCGGCCAAGGTGACCATCCCGTTCCCGCCCAGGAGCAGAGCCGCGCCGATCGCGAACGAGGCTGCGGCCTCCTGCTTCGTGATCCTCACGGATGCCCAGCCCCTCTTGAGGCCGAGGAAAACGTAGAAGACCGAGCCGGCGATGAGGAACCGAACGCCCGCGCTGAGGAGCGGGGGCATGGTCTCGACGACGACCCTGATCGCGAGGTAGGTCGAACCCCATACGACGTAGACCACTCCGAGAGCGATCCAGACGAGGGCTGCGGGGGCCGGCTTCACCAAACGAATCTCCATCTTCCTCATAAACGTGCGAACTGGCGGTTCTGTGAGGCTATTCCGACGAGGAAAGAAGTCTGAAGATTCCTATCTCCCTATATTCGCTATCCCTCCGGCCGCGCCGCCTCCTCCGACGAATCTGAACCTCGATACTGGTGTCATGCGACTAGTCAGGGATATCCCCCGAGCGGGGAGGGCCATCGCGCGGCGATGGCTGGATGCAGCGGCCTATGGATCGGCTCATGCCATCCACCGAGCGAGGCGACCGTCCGACTATCGAGCCATCGACTCGATCGCCGAGGCCTACAGCGCCGCGAGTGGCATCGCCCATCGTCACTATCGATATTCGCTCGTTTCCCTTGCCCGGATCGTGGAGGAGGCACGACCAAGGAACATCCTCGAGCTCGGTTCTGGCGGCACAACGGCGGTCCTCGCGAGATACGCGGCCGAGAGTGGGGCCCGTCTGACGTCCGTCGACGAGAGCGAGGAATGGCTCGACGTGACTCGCTCGCTCATCCAAGTCGGAGGTGACATCGAGCTGATCCATGCACCGAGGATCGTGGACCGCGAGGGGGTTGCGGTCACAGGGATCCGATACGACTTCGCCCCTAGCGTCGATCACGATCTGGTGCTCGTCGATGGGCCCTCACTCACGGTCGATGGGTTCCACCATCACACCGTTCCGGTGACCGATGCTCTGCGGCTCTTCGG
>JBKJYP010000356.1:0-10333 GCA_046715695.1 Actinomycetota bacterium
GCGAAGACTGCTCGAGCTCGCGAGCCCCTTCGTAGACGGAGCCCAGGGTCCCGTCGATCGTGATCCAGTCACCCTCGGAGATCGTTGTCTGACCGCTGACGAAGGTCTTGGCGCGACGATCGATCCGGATCATGTCTGCACCGCAGACGGCGGGGATGCCCTCACCGCGGGCAACGACCGCGGCGTGCGAGTTGGTCCCCCCGGCCGATGTCAGGATCCCCTGCGAGGCCACCATGCCGTGGTAGTCGTCGGGGTTGGTCTCGCGCCGAACAAGGATGACCTTCTCGCCCCGTCCAGCCCATTCGCTCGCGTCATCGGCCGTGAAGACAACCCGGCCCACCGCGGCCCCCGGAGACGCGTTGAGACCTTTGGCTATGGCGCTCCCGGCCGTGCCGGCCTTGACTATCTCCTTGAAGACCTCATCAAGCTTCCCCGCGGTGACCCGGTCGCGGAAAGCGGTCTCCTCGTCGATCCACTTCGCATCCACAACGTCCGAGGCGATCTCGAGCTCTGCTCGCCCGGTGCGCTTCCCGATACGCGTCTGGAGGAGCCAGAGCTTTCCGTCCTCGACGGTGAATTCGATGTCGTTCATGTCTTTGTAGTGGCGCTCGAGAGTGGCGAAGTGCTTCTTGAGCTCCTTGAAAGCCGCCGGCTGGATCTTGCCCATCTCATCCAGGGGAAGGGTGTTGCGGATCCCCGCGACGACGTCTTCCCCTTGCGCGTTCTCGAGGTAATCACCGTAGGGCTTGCGCTCACCGGTCGATGGGTCCCGGGTGAAAGCCACTCCGGTACCGGACCGGGCGCCCCTGTTCCCGAAGACCATCGACTGGACGTTGACGGCCGTGCCCAGGGAATCCGAGATGCGGTTGCGCCGCCGGTAATCCTGCGCGCGCTTGTTGCCCCAGGACTGGAACACGGCTTCGATCGCAAGATGCAATTGGTCGGTCGGGTCCTGCGGGAAGTCCCGGCCGGCGTCCTTCTTCACGATCTTCTTGAAGGCCTTGACGAGACCCTGCAGGTCTTTGTGGTCGAGGTCGACGTCGCTCTCGACACCTTTGGCGGACTTGGCCTCGGCGAGCGCGTCTTCGAAATGGTCGCCGTCGACGCCCATCACCGTCTTGCCGAACATCTGGATCAGCCGGCGGTAGGAATCCCAGGCGAACCGCTCGTTCGAGGTCTGCTTGGCGAGTCCGAGGACGCTCTCGTCGTTCAGGCCCACGTTCAGGACGGTGTCCATCATCCCGGGCATCGAGAAGGGCGCACCGGAGCGCACCGAGACGAGGAGGGGATCCGATCGATCGCCGATCTGACGTCCCATCGACTCTTCGAGGGTCTTCCGGTGGCCGGCGACCTCGTCCAGCAGGCCCTCGGGCCACGCTCCCTTGCTTTCCCGGTACGCGTTGCAGGCCTCGGTGGTGATCGTGAATCCGGGCGGCACAGGCAGGCCCAGGTTCGTCATCTCGGCGAGGTTCGCTCCCTTACCGCCGAGCAGGTTCTTCTGTGAGGCATCTCCCTCGTGGAAGTCATAGACCCATTTCATAAGCGAAGCCCTCTCGGTTCAGTGACCGCCGTCTGGCTCACCCAGCTCGACGTCCAACGTTGCGTCGTCATCAGTGAGGGTTATCTCCGCTGCGCCGCGGTGGCCGTGCGCGTCCCATACGTTGAGGGACCAAGTCCCCGGGGCCAGGTGATACGCGTAAGCCCCCGCATCGTCGACCTGTACCTGGTCGACCACATCGCCGGTCGAGTTGTGCACCTCGACGACGGCCGTGGTGGCGGGATGCGCTCCGTGAACCGTGATCTTGCCCGTGAGCTTGCTCATGCCTCGAACCCTTTCTGTAGATGATCGATCAGCCCGGCGATCGGGATCCGTTCCTGTGTCATCGAGTCACGGTCGCGGACCGTCACCTGCTCGTCGGTCAGCGAGTCGAAGTCGACGGTCACGCAGTAGGGCGTGCCGACCTCGTCCTGCCGACGATACCTGCGGCCGATCGAACCGCTGAGATCGACGTCCGTCACGAAACGGCTGCGGACGGTTGCCGCGACCTTCTCGGCAACCGGGGTCAGCTCGGCATGCTTGCTCAGTGGCAGGACGGCCACCTTGATGGGGGCCAGTCGCTTGTCGAGCATCAGGACCGTCCGCTTGTCTACCTTGCCGGCGGCCGACGTCACCTCTTCCTCTCGGAAGGCATCGATCATGAACGCGAGCGTCGATCGCTCGACGCCGACCGCAGGCTCGATCACGTAGGGAACGAACCGCTCCTCGGTCTCGGAGTCGAAATAGGAGAGGTCCTCGCCGGAGTGGGCCGAGTGAGCTTTGAGGTCGAAGTCTGTGCGGTTCGCGATGCCCTCGAGCTCCGACCAGCCCATCCCCGGGAAGTCGTATTCGATGTCGAGCGTCCGCTTCGCATAGTGCGACAGCTCATCCTTCTCGTGCTCGCGGAAACGGAGTTTCTCGGGCCGGATGCCAAGGTCCGTGAACCAGCGCATCCGCTCTTCGATCCAGTAGTCGTGCCACTTCTCGTCCTCGCCCGGCTTGACGAAGAACTCCATCTCCATCTGCTCGAACTCGCGCGTCCGGAAGACGAAGTTGCCCGGCGTGATCTCGTTCCTGAAGGACTTGCCTTGCTGGGCGATCCCGAACGGGATGCGCTTCCTCGATGTCGCCTGGACCGTCTTGAAATCCACGAACATGCCCTGGGCGGTCTCAGGTCGCAGGTAGGCGACGTGGGCGGAGTCCTCCGCCGGCCCCATATGGGTCTTGAACATCAGGTTGAAGTTCTTGGGATCGGTCCAGGCCGGACCCTTGCCACAGTTGGGACAGTTCTTCTCGAGGTTTATGTGGTCCGCCCGGAAGCGGTGATGGCACTCGGTGCACTCGACCAGGGGGTCGGTGAAGGTGGCGATGTGGCCAGAGGCCTCCCCGACCTTGGGAGACATCAGGATCGAGCTCTCCAGCCCGACGACGTCCCCCCGGGAGTGGACCATGGCTCTCCACCACTCGGCCTTGACGTTGCGCTTGAGCTCGACGCCGAGCGGCCCCCAGTCCCACGCCGAGCGCAGCCCGCCGTAGATCTCGCTGGACGGGAAGACGATCCCCCGCCTCTTGCAAAGGTTGACGATGGTTTCTAACGATGCCTCGCTCATAAGCAGGGATGATAGTCGGCGTGCTACTAGGCCTTTTAGCGATAGGCGTCCTGGTTGCGATCCATGCTTTCTTCGTCGCTGCGGAGTTCGCATTGGTCGCCGCCGATAGGCCGCAGGTTGAGGAGCTGGCCAAGGAAGGGGGCCGGCGAGCTCGCCGCGCCGAGAAAGCACTAGAGACTCTCTCCTTCCAACTATCGGGGGCCCAGCTCGGCATAACCATCACTTCCTTGCTCGTGGGATTCCTGATAGAGCCCTACGTGGCTCCCCTGCTCGAACCAGTCTTGGAGGTGTTCCCCTTCGTGCCGGAGGGGTCCGTCTTCGCCGTCTCGGTGACGATCGGAGTCCTTCTCGCCACCGCGGTCGAGATGGTCGTCGCCGAGCTGATCCCCAAGAACATCGCGATCGCTCGCTCGACAAGGGTGTCACTGCTGATAGCCGGGCCGCTTCAAGCCGTCAACACGGCCCTCAAGCCCCTCATCGTGTTCCTCAACGCCGCCGCCGATCGGGCCGTGCGGCTGTTCGGCATCAACCCTCGCGACGATCTGAAGTCATCGCACTCCCTGGAAGAGCTCGAGGTCCTCATCCAGTCCTCACGAGAAGGGGGCGCGATCTCCAAGCATGAGTACTCGCTGTTGTCACGATCGATCAGCTTCCGTGAGAAGACAGCCTCGGATGCGCTCACTCCGCGGGTCGATATGACCTCCATCCACAAGGACGAGTCCTTGAAAGCCTTTGCAGAGCTGGCCGCGAAGAGCGGCCATTCGCGGCTTCCAGTGTGGGGGAAGGGACTAGACGACATCATCGGGATCGCTCACATCAAAGATCTGTTCGCCCAACCCTCGAGCAAACGCCCCCGGATGAAGGTGAGGGCGATCATGAAAGAGCCGTTCGTGGCCCCCGAGAGCAGGACGCTCATCTCGCTGCTCACCGAGATGAGGGGCGAGTCCTCGCAACTCGCAGTGATCGTTGACGAGTACGGAGGCACTGCCGGGATCCTCACGTTGGAAGACGTGATGGAGGAGATCGTTGGCGAGATCGAGGACGAATTCGATCCCCTCGAGAACCGAGGACCCGGCGAACCCGAAGGCGTCCACCTCGTCGACGGAAGCGAGAACGTCGACGATCTCTTCGAGGAGGTCGGGCTCGGAGTCCCTGAGGGTCCGTATGAGACCCTCGCAGGCTTCCTGCTCCACTCGTTCGGTCGTATCCCCGCGACAGGCGACCACATCTCCTACGAGGGGTGGGAGATGAAGGTCGTCAAGATGGACGGGCGTCGCATCCAGCGGGTCTTGATCGTGAGCCCCGCCGCTTCAGCGAGGGACACGTCATGAACATCTGGGCACTCGTTGCGATGCTCTTCCTGTTGGTGATCAACGGTCTGTTCGTGGCCGCAGAGTTCGCCTATGTCGCATCGAGACCCTCTCGGCTCAAGAGCCTGGCCGATGGCGGCGACAAGCGGGCGATGGCCGCGATGGAGGGCCTGAAGGAGACCTCGATGATGCTGGCTGCGGCGCAGCTCGGCATCACGATGGCATCTCTCGCTCTTGGGGCGATCGCCGAACCGGCACTCGCCCACGCGATCGAACTTGCCTTCGAACCTCTGGCGTCGATCCCTGAAGGCCTCGCTCACACCCTCGCGTTCGTGATCGCCCTGACGATCGTCGTTTTCCTCCACATGGTCATCGGCGAGATGGCCCCGAAGAACATCGCGATCACCGAACCGGAGAGGACCTTGATCGCGATACGCCTCCCTTTCAGCCTCTTCGTTCTGTTGTTACGTCCCTTGATCCTGTTGCTGAACGCGATCTCCAACGGTGGAGTTCGGCTCCTCGGGATCGAGCCCCAGAATGAGATGAGCGAAGTCCGGACGGCCGCCCAGATCCGCAACCTCGTCACCCGAGCAGCAGGCCAAGGTCTGCTCGAGGAAACGGATCGTCAGCTGCTCTCCGGAGCTGCAGCGTTCTCCGAGAGGGACGCGGCGTCCGTCATGCTCTCGCGCACCGAGATGGTCGCACTCGGCATAGACACGACACCGGCCGACATCGAGCAGTTGGTCGTCGAGACCGGCCACTCGCGCTTCCCCATCTACCGTAATGACCTCGATGACGTGATCGGCTTCTTTCACGCGAAAGACCTTCTCAAGATCCCCGCCGCGCGCCGGCGCAAGCCGCTCGAACGCAAGTGGGTACGCAAGGTGCTGGTGGTTCCGGAGAACCGCCCCATCCAGAGCCTCCTTATCGACATGCGACGGGGCCGGATGCACTTCGCCCTCGTGATCGACGAGTACGGCGGGACCTCCGGGATCGTGACGCTCGAGGATGTGCTCGAGGAGCTCGTCGGCGATATCCATGACGAGTACGACATGCTCGAGGCCGGCATCGAAGAGGTGAGCCCGGGCCGCTATGTCGTTCCCGGGACGATGCCGCTGCACGAGGCGTCGGACAACCTCGGCTTCGACCTGCCCGAGGGTCCCTACGAGACATTGGCCGGCTTCCTCATGGATCGCCTGGGGCGGATACCCAAGAGACGTGATGCCGTGGAGTTCGAAGGCTGGACGATGCGGGTCCTGGCCATGCACCGGCGCCGGGTCGTACAGGTGTTGATCGAGCGACCGCAGATCACCGAAGTCGAGCAGGGTTAGCCTCCAGGGTCTCATGGAGAAGGCTGCCCGCTCACACCTCATCCGCGCCGTGCTCGCTCTGGTCGTGGCCGTCGCCGGCCTGATCCTGGCCTCATCGAAACCGGCGCTGATCGACCAGTTCACCCCTTTGGGCGCGGCCGGCGCGGCCCTCCTTCTGGTCGGAGGCGTCGTTGCCGTGCGGGCCCTGTCGAAGTGGCTGAGGGCAGGGCTCGAAGCGCGGGGTGCAGGGGGCAAGGGGGCCGCGATCGGACTGATCGCATCCATAGCGGGCTACATCCTTCTCGGCCTGACCGCGCTGCCGACCATAGGCATCAACCTCGAGGGCCTCCTGGTCGGCGGCGCGCTCACAGGTGTCGCGCTCGGCATCGCCGCGCAGCAAACCCTCGGCAACTTCTTCGCCGGCGTGGTCCTGTTGCTCGTGCGACCTTTCGTCGTCGGTGAACACGTCATCTTGAAGTCCGGGGCCCTCGGTGGCGAGTACGAAGGGATCGTTACCGACATGGGCCTCTTCTACGTGAACATGCAGACGGACCGGGGGCCGGTGGCGCTCCCGAACGCAGGCGTCCTGGCCTCGGCGGTAGGGCCCGGCGCACGCTCGGTCGACCCGACCGACGCCGACGTGCAAGGCCCCGAAGACCCGACCTAACTTGCCGAGTGTGTAAGAAACGCCGCCAGACGACGCTCCTTACACACTCGGCGGGGCTTAGAGGCTGCCGAAGCGGCGCTCTCTGTCTTTGTAGTCGTGGAGGGCGTCCCATAGCGCGTGCCGGTCGAAGTCGGGCCACAACGTCTCCGTGAAATAGAGCTCGGCGTACGCGGCCTGCCACAGATAGAAGTTCGATATCCGTCTCTCGCCGGAGGTTCGTACGAGGAGATCGACGTCGGGGACGTCGGGGGCATAGAGGTTCGACGCGATGTCGCCCTTCGCTGCGGCATCCTCGATCTCGGCGCGGCCCCCGTAGTTGAAGCAGACGAGGAGGTCCAGCTTGTCGTTGTCTCCGGTCATCTCTTCGGCTGCGGAGAACTCGTCGATCAACTCCTGAGGCACCGGCTCCTTACGACCGATGCGCCGGATCCGTACCCCTTTCCTATCCAGCTGCTCGCGGCGCTGACGCAACAGAGCTCTGTTGAAACCGAGGAGGAACTCGACCTCTTCGTTGGGCCTCGTCCAGTTCTCGGTGGAGAAAGCGAAGACCGACATGTAGCGGATCCCGGCTTCCAGGGCACCTCCGATGACATCGAACAGGGCCTTCTCCCCGGCCTCGTGCCCGGCCGTGCGCGGGAGCCCTTTCTCGCCGGCCCAGCGGCCGTTGCCGTCCATGATCAGAGCGACATGAACGGGGACTCCCTCGGTGGGCGGACGCTCAGCCATCAGGCCGGACAGAGCGCGTGGAGGCTCTTCAAGGGACGCTCGATGTAGTGCTCGGCATAGCGGCCGAGGGCGAGTGTCAGATCCAGCGCAGAGTCCGCATCGATCTGAGTATCCCAATCGCCCGCCAGCAACCTCGCGAGCTGGTCGAGACGCGCAGCACCAAGGTTCATCGCACCAGGATCGTCTTTCTCGCACCAGGAACAGAGAGCGCCCCCTGCGACCGGGCTGAACCACTCCGTCTCGTTGCGACCGCAGGCCGAGCATGCGGACAGATGCGGGTGGTATCCGGTGAGCGACAGGATCTTGACCAGGAATCCCGGCACGATGCCCGGCCCCCCCTCACCGGCGAGAGCCTCGAGGCCGCCGAGCAGCAGTGAATAGATCGGGATCGCACGCTCACGGTCGGGAGTGATCTTGTCGACCGTTTCCGAAAGCGCGGCGGCGGAAGTCAGTCGGTGGTAATCGGAGCGAAGGACGTCGAAGGACGTGATGATCTCGGCCGAGGTCACGATGTCGAGGTTGCGGCCGGCATAGAACATGAAGTCGCCCCGGGTGAATGGCTCGAGGCGAGCCCCGAACTTGGACTTCGTCTAGCGGATGCCCTTCGCCACGGCCTGGACCTTGCCCGTCCCGCGCGTATAGATCGTGACGATCTTGTCGGCTTCACCGAGCTTGATCGAGCGGAGGACGATGCCCTCGTCCTTATAGAGGCCTGGCATCACTCCACACTAGTGGCCGATAACGGGCCGGGGCGTCTTTGCGAAGAGGGGTTAGCCGATGCCGATGCGGAGGTTCCGGATGGCCTGAGCCCCCGCCTCCTCGATCACCTCGAAGGTGACCCTCTGACCCGGCCGGAGGAACCGGAACATGCCGGAATCCATGGCGGCAGGATCGATCGTCCACGTGGCCGAGCCGTCGTCCGAGATCAGGACACCGGTCCTGGTCAGCGAGTCGTAGCTCTTGACGGTTGCCTGCGGCACAGTGACTCCTTAGGGCTTATTCCGGCTTGGGCCAAAGCGGGCCCCGGATGGCCCAGAAGGATAGCGCGCCGAATCCCGCCAGCATCGCCAGGTCACCGAGCTGCGCTCCGCTCATCGAGCCGGCCAAGCCTGGCTTCAAGGCTTCGACCGCGTAGGTGGAAGGGAGGATCGCTCGGAGCGGCCCGAACCACCCCGGCAACTCGGCGGTGGGCAGGATGCCGAGGAAGAGGACGGCCATCATCACGAGGTTGGAGTACATGCCGGCGAGCTGCTCGTCCGGGGCGGCGAATCCAAGCGCGACACCGAGGCCGGCGAGGGCGAAAGACCCCAGCGCCCAGACCGGAAGGGCCGCCCACAGCGCCGATGCGGAGAGGTCGAACATCAAAGCACCGCCGCCCACAACGATCAGCATGCCGGGCAGAGCGAAGACGGCGAACGACAGAAGGATGGACGCGATGAGGGAGCCGCGTCCGACGGGAAGGGTCGAGTAGTAATCGAGCGCTCCGTTCTCACGCAATGTGGCGACACGCTGGGCCAACATGACGATGGCCGTCATGGCGATGGCGAGTACGGCACAACCGGCCACGATCTGAGTGCCGTATCGGTCTACGAGATCTGCGTCCATCACGGCCCGCATCAGGACCGCGATGCCAAGCGGCATCGCGGAAGAAACGATCAGGTAGGGACGCCATGCGGTCCTGAGGCGGGCCATCTGCATCCGCAGCAGTACGGGGAAGTTGCCCTTCATGTTCTTTTCTCGAGATAGACGTCCTGGAGCGAGGGCGACACGAGCCTGACGTCCTCGATGTTCTCCATACCGAGACCGGAAACGATCTTCTCGAGGAGTCGGACGGCGTCCTCTGCCGGCACCCACGAACTGATTAGACGCCCGCGAGCCACGGCTTGGGGGCCGAGGTCGGAGGCCGGTTTCGTTGGATCGCCCTCGAAGTCCTCGGCCAACACCACCTCGATGCGGATCTTGTGCGCGAGGCCGGCCTTCAGCTGCGCCGGGGTCCCCATGGCGACGATGCGGCCCTCATCCAGGATCGCGACCTCATCCAGCACATGTTCCGCCTCGGATACATCGTGGGTGACCAGCAGAACCGAGGCGCCCGCCGCAGCACGGCCGGCGATCAGCTCCCAGATCTGTGTGCGGAGCGCAGGATCCACATCGGTCGTCGGCTCGTCGAGTATCAGCACGGGGAGGCGACCGGACAGCGTCATGGCGAGGTGCGCGAGTCGCTTCTGTCCTCCAGAGATCTTGCGCACCGGCCGTCCACGGAGCTCCGAGATCGAAAGGGCATCCATGAGCTCTTCGGTCTCTGCCTCCGCTCGTTCGCGATCGAGGCCACGGAGCCTGCCCGTGCAGGTGATCGCCTCGTCGACCTTGAGCTCGCCCAGAGCCAGTGCCCCTTGCGGGAGATAGGCGATCGAGGCCGACGCGCGCCGGCTCCCTGCCTGTATCGATTCGCCCCGTAGCTCTATGCGGCCCGAGTCGGGCGCGAGGAGACCGACGATCTGTTTCACGAGTGTCGATTTGCCGGCACCGTTCGGGCCGAGCAGACCGAATGCCTTGCCTGGATAGATGTCGAAGGTGATGCCGTCGTTGGCCACCACCGGAGGATCCCGGTACGCCTTGTGCAGGTCATGCACCGACAGCACAGGTCCCCTGAGATCAGCCACCGAAACCGAACCTGTCCAGAGCGTCGTCGTGACTCTGCCAGTCGGACTCGACCCTCACACGGAGATCCAGGAACACCTTCTTGCCGAGCATCTCCTCGATCTCGTTGCGGGCTTCGGTCCCGACCTTCTTGAGGACGGCGCCGCCTTTGCCGACAACGATCCCCTTCTGAGACTCGCGCTCGACGAAGATGATCACGTCGATCACCGAGAGGCCCTCACTGCGCTCCTCGATGTCTTGGGTGACTACCGCGATCGAATGGGGCAACTCGTCTCTCGTGATCGCCAGCAACTTCTCGCGCACCAGCTCGGACACCATCTTGGGGAAGGACTGATCGGAGGTCATCTCCCTCGGGAACAGCTCCTGACCTTCCGGAAGCATCTCGATCACCAATCGCGCCAGCAGGTCGACGTTCAACCCAGTCCGTGCCGACTTCGCGATGAAGTGCGTGAAGTCACCCTGCTTGGATGCATCGTCAAGCGCGAACGCGATCGCGTTCTTGCTCATCAGGT
>JBKJYP010000357.1:0-2776 GCA_046715695.1 Actinomycetota bacterium
CCCCCAGGGTGCGCTTTCCGCGCTCCATGATGCGGTTCTGGATCTGAGTGATGAGAAGTGAGTCGTAGATGGGATCTGGGAGAAGCTCTCGGCGTGCGGCCGGTCCTTTACGAGGCATCAGCCACCACTCCCCGGCTTCTTGGCGCCGTACTTGGAGCGGGACTGGACCCGGTCCCGTACGCCGGCAGAGTCGAGCGCGGCACGCACGATCTTGTAACGGACACCTGGGAGGTCTTTCACTCGGCCCCCACGCACGAGCACGATCGAGTGCTCCTGGAGGTTGTGGCCGATGCCTGGGATATAGGCGGTGATCTCGATACCGGAGGTGAGGCGTACTCGGGCGACTTTACGGAGAGCGGAGTTCGGCTTCTTGGGGGTGGTCGTGTAGACCCGGGTGCACACCCCGCGGCGCTGTGGCGACCCCTTGAGGGCCGGTGACTTCGACTTTTCCTTCTTTGACTGGCGGCCTTGGCGCACCAGCTGTTGGATCGTCGGCACTTATCTGTTCCCTCTCCACTACGTCCGAACATCACCGGACAGACCGGCGATGAGCTACCTCACCTCTATGAGTCGGGTCGGGCGCAAGCGGTGCTCGCGTCACGACCGACCTTTGTTCCGGCCGGGCCGGGAGAGAGTGCGGGACGCAGCCTGCGGGCCGCGCTTACCCCGGGTCTCCCTGGGCGACTGGTCGTTCGGCGATCTACCCCGACTCCGACGGTTCCCGGGGCAACCGGGCCTACCGAAGCTCACCGAACTCGGGCTGTTGCGCAATTCTTCCCCGAGCTTGCGCTCGAGACTTGACGCGCGTTTAACGCGCAGTGCGCCCCCGGAGGGGGACGCAGGGGGGCAATGATAGGTCAGGCGACTGAGAGCGTCAAACAGGCCCCTGCACGCAGGAAACCATGACCCCGAGCGGGAAATACACTGATATCGAGGCTCGGGCCGCAGAGCTCCCAAGAGGGGAGTGTCACAGCTCAGGGGGAGATGTTGCGTGTCATCCATCACTAGGCGCCGTGGGGCGCTCGGCGCATCCATCGCTGTTGTACTGCTTCTTGGCCTTACCGGGGGTCAGGACCCCGTCGTGGCCAAGGCCAAGAAGGGCAAACCCACGTCCGGAGGCACGGCCGTTGCGCACCATCAGGACGCCAAGGTCCTGAAGGGGGCCCAGCTCAAGGGCCTCGATATCCCCGAGGCCGCCCTCTACGACATCGGGGCGGATGCCGCCGAACCCACGATCGCTATCGACAGCAAGGGAAACCTCTTCATCACCGCCTCCGATCTCGATGCGGATCCCGCTGCCCTCAACCCGGGCAACCAGGTTGACATAATGCGGAGCACCAACGACGGCAAGAGCTGGGAGGTCGTTTCCCCCCGGGTAGGCCCGGTGAAGTCCCACGCGGTCACCCTCGACCCATACATCTGGATGGACGAGTACACCAACCGCGTGTACACGATCGACCTGACCGTGGCCTGCGCCATCATGTCCTGGTCGGACGACCTGGGCGTCTCCTGGCTCACCAATCCGGCCTCGTGTGGACGTCCCGTCAACGACCACCAAACCCTGTTCGGCGGCCCCCCGGCGATCAGCCCCACGACGATCTACGAGAGCGTCCTCTATTACTGCTGGAACGACGTCGCCTCGTCGTCTTGCAGCAAGTCGTTGGACGGCGGGATCACCTTCTCCCCCACCGGCACTCCGGCCTTCGAAGGCGTCAGTGCTGGCGACGACCAAACGGGTGAGCCGGATCTCTGTGGCGGCCTGCACGGTCACGGTGTGGTTGGGCCCGATGGCTCGGTATATCTCCCTCGGGAATGGTGCGGGCTGCCTATGCTGGCCATCAGCCGCGACGAGGGGCTGACGTGGACACAGATCCAGGTCAGCAACCTGCTCCCTGGAGACCACTTCGAAGATGGCAAGTCCGACCCGAGCGTCGCCGTCGACAAGAAAGGCAACGTCTATTACACCTGGGTCGGCGGCAAGGACCGCCAGCCCTACCTCTCGGTCTCGCGTGACCGCGGAGAGACGTGGAGCCGTCCGATGATGATCGGCTACCCGGGGATCACCGAATCGAACTTCGCCACCATCGATGCGGGAGATCCCGGCAAGGTCGCGATCGCTTACTACGCGGCCGAGAACTCACCAGGGCCGGCTGCGTGGAACCGGAACAACGAGGAGAAGATGAGGGAGGCCCAGCAGAAGTACGCCGAAACGACGTGGAACGCCTACATCACGATGAGCGATGACGTATTCGCCAAGGATCCGGTCTTCTATTCAGCCCGGTTGAACGACATCAAGGACCCGATCGTGCGGGGGCGCTGCGGGCCGGGTCGATGCGGCCGGGTGTTCGACTTCATCGATGTCGAGATCGCTCCGGACGGAACCCCGTGGGCCCCGATCGTCGACGCGTGCATCGACCTCGATCGGGGGATCAAGCCCACGGATTGGAACTGCGTGACGAAACCACTCGGAGCACAGAACTTCGGTGACCAAGGACTCGTCGGCCGCCTCATCGGTGGCCCTCGTCTGCGCTGACGTCTCAAGGCAGTACCTAATCAGGAAGGGTGTGAGGCGATTGTCATCGACCATGCTGCGCCGGGGAGCGCTGGCGGGAACCATAGGGATCCTTCTGGTCTCTTCACTCGTGGCGGGGCCAACTAGCGTCGTCGCTGAAGCCAAGCCGGCGAAGGTGAAGGCGGGCGGAGAAGCCATCGCTCACCTCAAGGACGGCAATCTCATCAAGGGAGAACGACTCAAGGGTCTGGACCTCCCCGAAGC
>JBKJYP010000358.1:0-7820 GCA_046715695.1 Actinomycetota bacterium
GGTCACGATCCAGGTCACCCCCAACCAGGCGGGGACGATCACGAACACCGCCTCGGTTGCAGCCAATGAGTCAGACCCGCAGCCGGCGAACAACCAGGACAGCGAGCAGACGACCGTCCAGGCTCCGGTCACCTGTGGCGGCCAGACGGTGACCATCCAGGTGATGGCACCGAACTCGACGACATCCGGCACGGCCGGAGCCGACGTCATCAACGGCACAAACGGGATCGACAAGATCTACGGTCTCGGCGGCAACGACACCATCTGCGGCCTCGGCGGCGATGACAGACTCTACGGCGGCGACGACGATGACAAGATCTATGGTGGCGGCAACAGCGACGTACTTTGGGGCAGCACTGGAATAGACAAGCTCTTCGGTGGTGGCGGGCCCGACGAACTCTGGGGCGGCATCGCCAACGACAAACTCTTCGGCGGCAACGGCAAAGACGACCTCCACGGCGGCGACGGCGATGACACCCTCAAGGGTAATAACGGCGATGACGCCTCCCTCCACGGAGACGCCGGCGATGACAACCTCTTTGCAGGAGCCGGCGATGACTGGCTCTTCGGCGACGCCGGCAACGACAACCTCTACGGCGGCGGCGACAATGACAAACTCTCCGGGGGGGCCGACACTGATAACTGCGACGGTGGCGCTGGGTCCAATCTCGACATCGGTACACCGCTCTGCGAGACCAGCACCAACATCTGACCAGCCGACAAGAGAGCAAGTTTGAAAACTCATCTGGCCAGGACGGATCGGGATGAGGTGGCTGCCTGGCCCGCCCTGTCCCGCCGCCCCCGGATCGATGAGGGAGGGTCGATACAGAGCTTCAAAACCGGTGAGACGGCGAAAGTTGTCTGGAGGGTTCGATTCCCGTCTGAAAGTGGTTTCCAACGGGAGACGCCTCCGGGCTCCCGGAGGCGTCGTTTCCAGTCAGGTCATCCGTGTTGTGGATGAGGTTGGGAGGCGGTGGCCTGACGTCGCGACTATCGCGCAGGGTTCGAAACTCCGATACCCCTAAAGATGACTATCTTGGGCGCGCGTCGAGAGAAAGGGTCGCGTCCAATGGCTGATACGGTGAAAAGGTCCTCTTAAGGATGAACGACCCCACCTAGTGTGGGAGACCGCTGGCCGAGCCGATTCAGACGTTGACTCTTCAGCCTTCGTCTGATTGCCGGTGCCGCCGGCCGGTTGAGGTCGCCCGCGCTTTTCGCTCACTCGACGTGAGTTTGAGCTAGCGCTCCTCGGGCTAGGCGAGCGATCGGGCAGATAGGAGCCGCCCCCTCGCCCGGCGAACCCTCTTGGTATGGCCGAACGGCTGTTACCTGCACGCGGCCCTTATCGTTCTCTCAAGATGATGAGGCTCACCCGAGTTGCGACCGCGCGCGCCCTGGCCGCCGCCCTGTGTCTGGGGTTGGTGGCCGCGCCCATAGCAGGGGCGGCTCCCAGGGAGGGGTGTCCCGGCCTCCGTAAGGGTCAGTTCTGGCACACGGTCCAAGCTCCGCCCTGGCCGAGCGGCCCCGAAGAGATCGCCGCCTACTCGGTCGACTCACGCAACCCCCAAAGGATCCTCGTCACGAATGGGGAGGCCGTCATGGCTACCGTCGACGAAGGCTGCTCGTGGACCGAGAGCTTCACGGTCCCCCTGTCGCCTTCCGGCGGCTACGAGTTCTCCTCGGCGACCGCATCGATAGTGGCCCTCGAGCGCGCTCTGGCAGCTCCGAACATCGTTCTTGCGCTCCTCGCCGAGACGGGCCCACTCGGGCGCCCCTTCGTGATCCGGAGCGAGGACGGAGGGGAGAGTTGGGCCCCCGCAGGTTCAGGGCTTCCTCCCGCCGGCGTCCCTGAGGCTCTCCGGATCGCGCCCTCGAACCCCTCGCGGGCCTATCTCGGGCTCGACCTCGGAACCGGCACGATCGACACGGTGTTCGTCTCGAGCGATGGAGGAGCAAGCTGGAGCCCGGGATCCACACCATCGGCGGGGGAGCCCGGAGCAGTGTCGGGGCTCGCGATCGACCCCATCGTTCCAGACGACCTGTGGGCCTATGGGCCTGGTGGCGTCTTCCACTCCACGGATGCGGCCGCCACCTTCACCCCTATCGACGAGTTCGCCACCGAGTCGGTGAACGCGATGGCTGTTTGGCGCGAGTCGGGAGCCGATCCGGCCACCGTCACTGCCTTCCGGCCGGGGCGCGACGACTTCATGGGTTCACCCGATGGGGGTGGTGAATGGCTCCGGTTCGGAGCACCCCCAGGCGTCCAGTCGGTGGCCTCCGGGGCACTATCCCTAGAGATGGTGGTGGCTGCGACCAAGGATGTCTACACCTATCACCCAGCCTCTTTCGCCTGGATCCCTCTGGACGCGCCCGCTGCCGATGTCATCGACGTGCAGGCCGGGCGGACGGCAACCCGCAGCTTCTTCGGTCGCACCGCGTCGACGATCGAGCTCTTCCTGGGAGCAGAAGCGGGAAGCACCGGGACTTCCGGTGAACCCGTTTTCGATCTTCCAGATCTTCAAGAGCCTCCCGATGTCCCACCCACCGGCGAGCCGCGCCTGGCTCCGACGGGTCAACGCATCGTTCTGAACATTGGTGAAGAAAGGACGATCGACTACAGCCTGAAACTGCCAGAGAACAGGACCCCTCTGGATGTCTATCTCCTGATCGACACCTCCGATTCGATGAGTGGGCTCATCAACGGACTAAGGATCGGTCTCGCCGACCTCATCAACGAGCTGCACGAAGCACGTATCGACGTTCAGTTCGGTGTCGGCGAGTATCGGGCTTACCCCGACTCTCAGGTGCCGCGATTGAACGAGCCGAACTTCGTCTATCGACGGGTCCGTGACATCGGCCCTTATTCGACGTCGCTGCCGAGCGCGTTGCAGACTCTGGCCGCGGGAGCGGGGGGCCGTTTCGAGTCGCACTTACCGGCCCTCTTGCACAGCGCGAGTGGCACCTATGAAGACGTCTATCCGCCGGGCCCTTCGCCGTCGGACGTGCCCGCCGGGCAACAGGCGAACTTCCGAGCCAAGGCGCTGCGTGTGGTGATCCACGCTACCGATTCCGAGTTCGGCCGCCAAGAAGAAGATAGGGAGTTCGACGTCTCTGACTTCGGCAGGCTCAGCTCGCCGGACTACCCCAGCTTCTCGGAGGTCGCGGCGGCCCTCAACGCGAAGGGGATCATGCAGGTAGGTCTCGGAGTCGGGGCTCCCAAGCACCCGCCACGCAACAAGTACCTGCGCGGGGATTTCCCGACGACGATGGGAGACCTCCGCGACATGGCCGCTCGGACGGGTGCGCTCGCTCCTGCCGGGGGGGTCGACTGTGAAACCGATGGGGTCGTCGATGTGCTCGCCGGTCAACCACTGGCGTGCCCGCTGCCGAAAGAGGGGCTCGATAACGGAGGGAGCCTCGTCCCTGCGATCGTCAACCTTGTGAAAGCTGTCAGGGATTACGCACAGGTCTCGATCGTGCCGTCTCGGGGACGGGCCGTGGTTTCTTCGATCACTCCCAACCATTTCTCCGACATCGTTCTGCAGGAGACCGGTGGTCTCGACTTCCAGGTCACTTACAGCTGCCCGCCGGATCTCGCCGGGCAGAGCGTGCCGGTCACCCTGGAAGCCAATGCCGGTGGTTTCGCCCGACTCGCGTCTGCGACCACGACCGTGGTCTGTCAGACGACGAGCACCCTGTTCGCCAACCCCGCGATACCGATCCTGGCCTTGATCCCCATCACGGGACCGCCCCCGCCTCCGGTGACGAGTTCCGCGCCGGCCCCGCAGGCACAGGCTCAGGCCCAATTCGGACTGGTGAACCAGAAACAGCAGCAACCTCAGCTCGCGTTCGTCCAGGCCTCCAATCGCGAGTTGGCCCAGGCGCTGGCCGAGGAGGACACCTACGAGATGAGTGCTTTGTCCAGAGATCGACGGGGGGTTCCACCCGAGCTGACCCTGGGGGCCGGTGGAGTGTTGTTGGCCTTCATGTATGCGGCGATGGTGATGGCCAAGGAACAAGTAGCGAAAGCGGACGGGCTCGGCCGGACGCCCAAACGGAAAGCCGGTCGTAGATAGCTTGCTGCGCAGGACCAGGGTGTAGCTAGGGCGAATCCCAACACGGCATATGACGAAAGGACCCTTTTGATGAAGCGACTGTTGGCTCTGATGGCCGTCTCGGCCTTGATGATCGTTGGGACCCCTCCCACCGGCTCGGCAGGTCCGAGCCAGGGTGGGCTCTCCACCGACAACATCACCTATGTGAACTTCCTGCCCTTCGAGGGAGGAACCGCGACCGGCCTGCAGATCTTCGGCAAGAAGGGCCAGTACATGGTCGTAACCGGTTGGAAGACGTTCTCGATCTATGACATCGCTAACCCGGAAGCTCCCGTCCTCCTCTCGATAACCCCGTTCGGTTTCGCATTCGAGAACGAGAACGTGGCGACCGACGGCAAGATCATGCTCTTCTCCGAGTCGCTCCCTCGGTCCATCCTCCACGTGTGGGACATCGAGGACAAGACGAACCCGGTCGAGATCGCATCCCTTGCGGGGGCGGGCGACCACACCATGTCCTGCATCCTGAAGTGCAAGTGGGCCTACGGATCTGATGGGGCCATCGTCGACCTGAGGGATCCTGCGAACCCTGTCATGCAGCCGGAGAACTGGCACGAGCTGACCCAACTCCAGGGCGGCGGTCACGACGTCGAGGAGTACAAGAACGGTTTCATCCTCACCTCGCCGATCTCGTCCGCTTTCCAGACGATCGACGTCCGTAACCCGGTCAAGCCCAAGGTGCTCGCCCTCGGTAAGCACCCGACCGACGGCGCCGGTTTCCTATTCCACTCGGGCCACTGGCCGAACGGTGGCGAGGACCGGTTCATCCTCATGCAGGGTGAGCAGAACGTTAACCCAGAGTGCAACGACACGACCGGGCCCTTTATGACCTTCGACACCAAGGGCTGGGAGAAGACCAAGACCTTCAAGCTCGTCGACACCTACCGGGTGAACAACGGAACCTTCGTCGACGGATCACCTCCGGCTAACGGACTTGGTTGTTCGGCCCACTGGTTCAACGAGCACAAGACGTTCGACAACGGCGGTCTCGTTGCCATGGGCTACTACGAGCACGGCACCCGCTTGTTCAAGGTCAGCAGCAAGGGCAAGATCAAAGAGGTTGGCTGGTTCATTCCGTTCGCCGGGTCGACGTCGGCCGCTTACTGGCCCAACAAAGAGATCATCTACGCCGTTGACTACACACGCGGGTTGGACATCCTGCGCTACACCGGCAAGGAAGCGGGATGAGGAAGCTACTAGCCGCCTTGGCGGCCTCTGCAGCTCTGCTGGCGGTTGTCATGCCGGCGGGGGCCGGACCGACGGACGGCTTCAGCTCGCCCAACGTTGAGTACGTGCGCTTCGTCCCCTTCGAGGTCGGAACGGCAACAGGTGCGAAGGTGATCGGCAAATACATGTACGTCACAAGCTGGAAGTCCCTGTCGATCTATGACGTCTCCGACCCGCTCAATCCCGTCCTCATGACCGTTCCGCCTGTTCACTTCGGGTTCAAGTTCGAGAACGAGGATGTCGCCACCAACGGCAAGATCATGCTCTTCTCCGAGACTCTCCCTCGCTCGATCCTGCACGTGTGGGATGTGGAGGACAAGAGCAACCCGGTCCAGATCGCCGAGCTCGCCGGGGCCGGGAACCATACGACCGAGTGCATCCTCAAGTGCAAGTACGGTTACGGCTCGTCCGGAGTCGTCACGGATCTCCGCGATCCGGCGAACCCCGAGATCGTCGGCCAGTGGGGCGAAGGCCAGCCTGCCAACGGGGGGCACGACGTCAACGAGGTGGCCCCCGGTCTGGTCCTCACCTCTTCTCGTCCCATCATGGTTCTGGATGCGACCGAGAACCCGATCAAGCCCAAGCTCCTCGCGGTCGGGGACGACGAGAAGATCACCGGTGGCGTCCACTCGAACCGCTGGCCAAGGAATGGAAAGGACCGCTGGGTCCTGTTCTCGTCGGAGTCCAACGCCACGGCGCGATGCAGCGGCGCGAACGGTGCCTTCATGGTGTGGGATTCCAAGGACTACCTGAAGACCAAGACGCTGAAGCTCGTCGACATCTTCCAGCTGAAGTCCGGGACCTACTCAGACGGCAGCCCCGCGGCGAACGGCCTCGGCTGCTCGGCCCACTGGTTCCAGGAGCGACCGGACTTCTATAACGGAGGCATCGTTGCCCTGGGCTCATACGAGCATGGGACACGGTTCGTCAAGATCTCCCAGAAGGGCAAGATCTCGGAGGTTGGATATTTCATGCCCAACGCGGGATCGACGTCGGCGGCCTACTGGCTCAACAAGAAGATCGTCTACGCGGTCGACTACACCCGAGGTATAGACATCCTCAAGTTCAACGGATAGCAGATGAGTCGAGCCACCCCCGGCGCGCGAGAGAGCGGATGAGACGCCTCGTTCTGGGTCTGGCCGCCTTGGCTCTTATCCCTCTGGGCGGCACAGTGAACGCGCAACCTGCGGAGCCGGGGCCAGGCTACTTCGCGTCGGCCGATGTCGAGTGGATCACCGTCATGCCGCTCGAAACGGACTCGCCCGGAGCGCGCCTCAAGGGTAAGTACTTCTATATAACGACGAGCCACGGGCTGGCGATCTACGACGTGTCTGTCCCGACCGCCCCCGTGCAGGTCGGGATCTTGCCCCTACTCCAGACGCCGCAATTCGGAGAAGAAGACGTCGACACGAACGGCAAGATCCTCCTCATCTCGGGAGGCAACAGCACGGCCTCACCCACGGGCGGCGCCCTTCACGTGATCGACGTCGAAGACAAATCGAATCCGACGGTCCTCAGCGTTCTACCGGGCGTCGACGAGCACACGATCTCTTGCATCCTCAAGTGCAAGTTCGCCTATGGCTCGGGTGGCGTGATCGTCGATCTGCGCGATCCCGCCGCACCTAAAGAGGTCGGTAACTGGGGAGAGGGCATGCCTGCAACCGGAGGGCACGACGTGACCGAGGTCGCCAACGGGCTGGTGATGACTTCGACGAACCCGATCATGCTTCTGGATGCTCGTAAAGATCCGGTTCACCCCAAGCTCCTTGCGGTCGGCCAGCCCCCAGACTCGCGGTTCATGCACAGCAACATCTGGCCCCAGAAGATGGACGACCGCTTCCTGCTCGTCGGCGGTGAGACCACCGGACCGTTCTGCGATTCGGACACGGCGGGTCAGTTCATGACCTGGGACACGAAGGATTGGAAGACCAAGAAGACCTTCAAGATGATCGACGAATATCACGTGACCGACGGCCTCCCCACCGACGGCAACGCCACGGTGCACACCTTCTGCACCCACTGGTTCGAGGTGCACCCGAGCTTCGACAACGGGGGACTACTCGCGATGGCCTGGTACGAGCACGGCACCCGGTTCCTCAAGATCTCGAGCAAGGGCAAGATCTCGGAGGCCGGCTACTTCCTGCCGATGGGTGGGGCGACGTCGGCTGCCTACTGGATCACCGATGAGATCGTTTATGCGGTTGACTATCAGCGCGGACTAGACATCCTTCGCTGGACCGGCAAGACCTAGCCGAACAGAAGGTCGCTCGCGGAGCCGACGTTCGAGTCGTTGCTCTGGGCTTGGGAGAAGAACTCCAACGCTTGGTCCCGAGGCGACGGCCATCCCAACGACTCGATCAGGTCGATGACCCGGGCGGCATAGCGCAGCACCTGGATGGTCTCGATGCCGGAGACGTCGTTGAAGAACCATCCGCAACTCGTGAACATCGCCATGGCGAAACGTTGCATCTCGAGCAGGGT
>JBKJYP010000359.1:0-5340 GCA_046715695.1 Actinomycetota bacterium
GACTTGATCAGAACGCGCCAATATGGCGCGTTCTGATCAAGTCGGCATCTAGCCGGCTACGCGGGCTGGGCCTCTGGCCCGCATCAGGCCCATCACCGTTGCCGAGCAGAGGGCTTCGAAGGAAGCCTCGATGATGTTCGCTGAGACGCAGCCCGCGTCCCACGACGATCCGCCGTCGGTGGCCTGGATGATCACGCGCACCTTCGAGCCGGTGCCTTCGCTATCCGCCACCGAGACCCGATAGTCGGAAAGGCGGACTCGCTCTAGGTCCGGGAAATCGACCGCGAGGCAGGCACGGAGAGCGTTGTCGAGCGCGTGCACAGGGCCTACCCCCTGGGCCGCCCTGCGCACGCAGGCTTTGTTGCCGACCTTGACCTCGACGATCGCCTGGACGGTCGACGTCCCGCTCTGCGTTCGTTCGCTGGTCACCTTGTATTCGCAAACGCGGAAGTACGGATCGCCTGGACTCATGTGAGCACCCTTTCGTTTTCCAAAGCTGACAACATCATCCGAGCCGCCGCGATGGCTGCGGTGGGGTCGGCCACACCTTTGCCGGCGATGTCGGGGGCTGAGCCGTGCACCGGTTCGAACAATCCGATGCATTGGGTGGGGCGCGTGGATCGTTCGGGATGGAGGTTCGCGCTGGCCGCGTGGCCGAGCCCGTTACCGATGCCGGCGGCGAGATCCGACAAGATGTCACCGAACAGGTTGTCCGTGACGATGACGTCGAACCGGCCCCTGTCGCGGACCAGGTGGTAGGCCGCTGCGTCGATATGCTCGTAAGCAACTTCGACCCCGTAGTCCTCCGCGACTGATGCCACGGTCTCTTTCCAGAGTTTGCCGGCATGGAGCAACACATTGGTCTTGTGAACGAGCGTTAGCCGTCCCTGGCGCTGCGTGGCCAGCTCACATGCGTAGCGAGTGCATCGTTCGACGGCGTTGCGGCTGTTGACACTTATCTCGGTCGCGATCGATCCCCGGGTCGCTCCGGCCCCCGCGTACATGCCCTCGGTGTTCTCACGAACGATCACGAGGTCGAGCTCGGGGAACGGACGCAGATTGATGTAGAGGTCGAGGCGCTTCCTGAGCTCAAGGAGAACCCCTCGCTCCAGGACCCCGTCGGGGACCCGTGGATCGCCGATCGCTCCGAATAGGAGGGCGTCGCAGCTGCCTATCGTTTCGACATCGGCGTCGGTAAGCAGATCACCGGTAGTGAGATAGCGATCGGCACCCACATCCAGCGTCACGACATCACACAGATGGTGCAGGTCTTCGACGGCGACGCCGACGACTTCGGGGCCGATGCCGTCTCCGGCGAGCACGGCAACACGCGGTTTCACGACGCCGTCTTCTCTTGAAGCCGTTTCTGCACCCAGCCGACGAGTCCGCCCGCTTCGACGATGCCTAGGACGAAATCGGGCAGCGGCTCTCCGACCCATGAAAGGCCCTTCGTCGCATTGACAACGGTTCCCGTGGCCATGTCGACGGCGACCTCATCACCGGCATCACAACCTTCGACGGCCTCAGGGCAAGTAACGACGACAAGTCCAGTGTTGATGGCGTTGCGGAAGAAGATCCGGGCGAACGACGATGCCACGACGGCCTGGACGCCACAGCCTTTCAAGGCCAGGGCGGCGTGCTCGCGGCTGGAGCCGCACCCGAAGTTGCGCCCCGCGACGATCACGTCTCCGGGCCTCACGCCCGGGGCGAAGCTCGCATCGAGATCCTCGAGGGCATGTTGCGCAAGCTCGGCTTCGTCAGACGTCGTCAGGTACCGCGCCGGGATCAGGACGTCGGTATCCACGTTGTCCCCGTAAACCCAGGCTCTACCACTGGGGGAACCCCGGCGCCGAGGCGCCTCACTGGTTCCCCCCTGCCCCCTCCTACTCCTACCCAACGAGTGCCACCTGTCTCGGCCTCACGGTTTCGGGATGCACGATCTCACCGGCGATCGCGGCTGCCATCGCCACGGCGGGGTTCGCGAGATAGACCTGAGCGGTCCTATCGCCCATCCGGCCGACGTAGTTGCGGTTCGACGTCGAGACACAGACCTCGCCGGGGCCGAGCACGCCCATATGAGCGCCGAGGCAGGCTCCACATGTCGGTGTCGAAACCGATGCGCCTGCGGCGGCGAAACGGTCCAGGAGGCCTTCCTTGTTCGCCTGCTGCCACACCCTCTGGGTCGCGGGGATCACCATCAACCGGACGTGAGGGTGGATCGCATCATCACCGAGCACGTGAGCGGCGATCCGCAGGTCTTCGATCCGCGCATTCGTGCACGAGCCGATGAACACCTGATCCACCTTGACGGGCGGCACCTCGCTCACCGGTATCGCGCGGGAGGGGAGTGAGGGCTGGGCAACCATCGGTTCGAGCTCGGAGAGATCCACCTGCAGCTCGGATGCGTAGTCGGCCCCCGCGTCCGAGGAGTGGACCTCGAAGGATCGCGAGCGACCGGTAGCGGCTTGACGTTCGGCCACATATCCGAGGGTTGTCTCGTCGGGAGGGATGATCCCCGACTTCGCCCCGGCCTCGATAGCCATGTTCGTAAGCGTCAACCGGGATTCCATGGAGAGATGCTCGAGGCCCGGTCCGGTGTGCTCCATCGCCATCGAGGCTGCCCCGTCGTCCCCGATGCGGGAGATGACGGAGAGGATCACGTCTTTGCCCACGACCCAGGCCCCCGGTGCGCCGGAGTAGACGATGCGCATGCTCTCGGGAACCTTGAGCCAGATCTCGCCCGTTGCCCACACGGCTGCGATGTCGGTCGAGCCGACCCCCGTCGAGAAGCACCCAAGCGCCCCATAGGTACAGGAGTGCGAGTCGGCTCCGATGACAACATCGCCGGGAAGCGTCAACGCCTCCTCGGGGAGCAAGATGTGTTCGATGCCTCCTCGGCCGACATCGAAGAAGTGCTCGATGTCCTGAGCGCGAGCGAAGGTGCGCATCGTGGACTGCAGGCTGGCCGATGCGATGTCCTTGGCGGGGGCGAAGTGAGACGCCACGAGCGCGACGCGGCTCCGGTCCCAGACCGAACCCGCCCCCATCTTCTCGAAGGCGCGAACCGCCGGTGGTGCCGTCACATCGTTGGCCATCGCAAGATCGACCCGGCACATCACGATCTCGCCGGGGCGGACCGAGTCCACCCCGGCTCGTGAAGCCAGGATCTTCTCGGTGATGGTCTGGGAGCTCACGCGACGACCTGTCGCGCGGTGAGTGCTGCGAGACGGTTGACAGCGCTGAGGTAGGCGCGTGCGGAAGCCTCGACAACATCCGTCGAGACACCTCTGCCGATCGCCCTGCGGATGGGTGCGCCCTCGGCGTCGAGGACGGCAAGAACGATGGTTACATCGCCGAGCGCATCTATACCGCCGGTGACGGAAGACACCGAGAACGATTCGAGCTGCGCTTCCATCCCCGTGGCGCGTTGGATGGCGCCGCAAGCAGCGTCGATCATCCCGTCGCCGATAGCAGATTCATCGAGGATCTCGTCGCCGTGTCGGAGCCTTACCGTCGCCGTCGGAGCAAGATGGGTTCCCCCGGCTACCTGGATGGAGATCAGCTCGTACTCGTCGGCCACGATCCCGATCTCGTCGGCGACGATCGCCTCGAGGTCGATGTCGGTGATGCGGATCTTGCGATCGGCGAGAGCCTTGAAGCGGTTGAAGGCGCGCTCGACGTCGTCCCGGTCGAGCGAGAAACCCAGATCCTGCAGGGCCTTGGCGAAGGCGTGGCGGCCGGAGTGCTTGCCGAGCACGATCCTCGATCCCTCGAGGCCGATATCCAACGGATCCATGATCTCGTAGGTGGTTCGCTCTACCATCACACCGTGTTGGTGGATCCCGGCCTCGTGGGCGAAGGCGTTGGCTCCCACGATCGCCTTGTTCGGCGGGATCATGTAGCCGGTGAGCCTCGATACGAGTCGGGATGTGCGAGCGATCTCCTTGGTGTTGATCTCGGTCCCCGCCGTCGTGGAACGCGTGCGAAGCGCCATCACGATCTCTTCGAGTGAGCAGTTGCCGGCGCGCTCTCCGATCCCGTTCACGGCTACCTCTACCTGGCGGGCCCCCGCAGAGATCCCCGCCAAGGCGTTGGCAACGGCGAGACCCAGATCGTCGTGGGTGTGCACGCTCCACACGACGTCGGCCCCCACGCCCTCCATGACGTAGCGGAGGAGGGTGGCGAATTCATCGGGCATCGCGTAACCGACGGTGTCGGGCAGGTTCAGCGTCGTTGCTCCTGCCTTCGCCGCCGCGCTGAATACCCTGACCAGGAAGTCGGGATCGGATCGAGTCGCGTCCTCACAGGAGAACTCCACATCTGGAACGTGGCTGCGGGCTCGAGATACGCCTCCGATGGTCGCCACGACCACCTCATCGGGGGTCATCTTCAGCTTGGCGGTCATGTGGATCTCGCTCGTTGCGATGAAGGTGTGGATACGCGGCCGCTCGGCCGGCGACACGGCATATGCCGCCCGGTCGATATCGGCCGCCTCTACGCGTGCGAGGCCAGCGATGATCGGGCCGCTCACAGTCCCGGCGATGGCGCGTACCGCCTCGGTCTCTCCATCGGAGGCGATAGGGAACCCTGCTTCGATCACATCGACACCGAGGCGCGCCAGCTGCTCTGCGATCTCGACCTTCTCCTTGAGATTCAGTGAGATCCCCGGGGACTGTTCGCCATCGCGCAGTGTCGTGTCGAAGATCCTTACGCCGGCTACTCCACCTACTTCATCCACGACATCAGCCCCCGCAGTCTTCCGCCCACGTCCTCGATGGGGTGCTCTGCCTGCTGCCTGCGTAGTGCGGAAAGGACCGGGGTCCCGGCTTTGTTCTCGTTGACCCACTCCCGGGCGAATTCCCCGGAGCGGATGTCCGCGAGTGTCTGGCGCATCGCAGCCTCGACCTCGGGCCCGATTACCTTCGTGCCTCTCGTGAGGTCGCCGTACTCGGCCGTATCGGACACGTCGTGACGCATCTTGGCGAAACCACCTTCATAGAGAAGGTCCACGATCAATTTCAGCTCGTGCATGCACTCGAAGTAGGCGATCTCGGGTTGGTAGCCGGCTTCCACCAAAGTCTCGAACCCGGCCTGGATCAAGCGCGAGACACCGCCACAGAGCACGGCCTGCTCGCCGAACAGGTCCGTTTCGGTCTCCTCGGCGAACGTCGTCTCGATGACGCCGGCGCGCGTGCAACCGATCCCCTTCGCATATGCAAGAGCGAGGGCTTCGGCGTTGCCACTGGCATCTTGTTGGATCGCAAGTAGGCCGGGGGTTCCACTCCCGCCCTCGTAGGTGCGGCGGACCAGTGGTCCCGGGGCTTTCGGAGCGATCATGAT
>JBKJYP010000360.1:0-3101 GCA_046715695.1 Actinomycetota bacterium
CGACTGGGCGGCAGCGAGTTGCGCGGTGTAGGTGGCGATCGAAGAGTTGACGGTGTCTAGCTGCGCCTGGATCGGAGCACACACAGCGGGGACCCCACCACAGACCGCCAGCTGGCCCTGAAGCAGAGCCGCCTGAGCCTGGGCACCTGAGAGCTGCGCGGTGACCGTGTCGATGGTGCTCTGTGCGTTGGTGGCGTTGGTCGATGCCGTGCTGAAAGCGGTGTTGCCGGCAGCGATCTGGCTCATCAGACCGTCGAGGGTGGCGGTGGTTGTGG
Source organism: Actinomycetota bacterium (assembly GCA_046715695.1). Taxonomy (GTDB): domain Bacteria; phylum Actinomycetota; class CADDZG01; order CADDZG01; family WHSQ01; genus DATLNM01. The sequence goes on from JBKJYP010000360.1 coordinate 276, forward strand.
CGACTGCGGCCTGAGCCGTGTCAACGGCATCTTGAGCTGAAGTAACAGACGGGATGTTCTCGGTGAGGTTCGCGAGCTCGTTACGTGCGGAGGCCAATTGGCCCATGACCTGGTCGAGGCCGTCCACCGTGGCGAGCAGATCGGTGACGATCTTGAGCTGGTCGTCGAGACCGGCAGGAAGGTCGATACCGAGGGTGTCGACGAGGTCAAGAACGGTGCCGAGGGGCAGCTCACCAAGGAGGCCGGCCGGAACGAGGTCGCCAAGACTCACGTCGATCGGGCCGAAGGTCGCGCCCATGGCACTGGTCGCGACGTTGGGGCCGGTGAAGCTGCGGATCCCGTTCTCGGTGAGGGAGGTGCCCATGCCGAGAGGGCCGATGTTGATGTCACCGTTCAGCGCGCTCATGATCGCTTCGGCGGTGTCGTCGGTCGCCGTGGCGCTCATCTCGACGATCGAAAGAAGACCGGTGATACCGGCAGCGTCGAGAGGAACACTGACGTCTTGCGAGCTTCCGTCTCCGGAACTGACGCTACGGCTCTGGTTGACACCAGCCGCCCGGATCGCGGTGATACCGATGCTCGACTTGGGAGTGCCCGAGTTCGTAGCATCCGAGGTGACGGAGCCGAGAGCCGCACCGATGTTCCCTACAACGGGGACGTTGGTGAGGTTCACGTCGATCAGATCGATCACGGTTGATGTGGTTCCCGTACCGACCGGTGTTGCAGAAGCACCTTGTGCAGCGAATGGCCCGACCGCGAATGCGGCCAGAGCCGATGCGATGAACGTGCTGATTGCGACTTTCTTGCGAGACATGCAGGCTCCTTCCCTTTTCGTCTTGTTGTCCGCTTTTTGCCTAGGACAAATCTCGTTGAAAAGGGATGTCTCGCCTATGGCCACATGGGATGGTCTTGTTCCATCGAGCTGACTAGTCAAAAGTGCTGGTCAGGGCCGTAATCTTCTACGTAGATGCACGTAGTTGGGACGGCGGGACACGTCGATCATGGGAAGTCCACCCTCGTTTCCAAACTGACCGGGATCGATCCGGATCGGTTCGCCGAGGAGAAGCGGCGCGGTCTGACCATCGATCTCGGTTTCGCGTGGATGACGCTGCCATCCGGGACCGAGATAGGCATCGTGGATGTCCCCGGGCACGAACGTTTCATCAAGAACATGCTCGCTGGGGCCGGGAATGTCTCGATATGTCGCTTCGTCGTCGACGCTACGGAAGGATGGAAACCTCAGAGTGCCGAGCATCTAGCGATACTCGACGTCTTGGGCGTGACCCGCGGTGTCGTGGCACTGACCAAGACCGATGCCGTCGATGAAGACACGGTGACTGTGCGGACCGAAGAGGTACGCGGTCAGTTCGCTCGAACCCGGCTGCGAAACCTCCCCGTTATCGCGGTGTCGGCGCAAACGGGGGCCGGCTTGGATGAGCTCATCGCGGCCCTCGACGCCGCGGTTACTTCGGCCCCGCCCCCACTCGATGAAGGACGGCCCCGCCTGTGGGTGGATCGGGTCTTCACCATGGCGGGGTCGGGCACGGTGGTCACCGGCACGCTGTGGGGGGGCTCCTTCAAGGTCGGAGACGAGGTCGAGCTCCTGCCCGAAGGCCGTCGAGCCCGGGTGCGGGGCGTGCAGAGTCACAAGAGGAAGTTGGACAGGGCCGAGCCCGGTAACCGTGTCGCGCTGAACCTCGCCGGCCTCGAGAGACAGGGAAGCGCGAGGGGCGACGCCGTCGTCACGCCCGGTTGGTGGCGCACGACCCACCGGATCGATGGGGTCATCGAGATGGCGGTCTCCGAGACCTCGCGGCACGAGCTGACCGAGAAGGGCAGTTACCTCTTCTATGCCGGCTCCGCCGAAACGCCGGCGACCCTCAGGCTGTATGGACAGCAGGTCGACGGCGACAAGGTCTTCGCTCAGATCGGACTCCGAGACCCACTTCCATTACGCGGCGGTGACCGCTTCGTGTTGCGTGATGCGGGGCGCGTGCTGACCTTCGGTGGGGGCGTCGTCCTCGATCCGATGCCCACACGGACCCGCAGAGATGACCAGGGCCGCATCGAGCTCTTGCGCGCACTGGCGGAGGCCCCCTCACTCGATGCCCTGCTCGATCACTACGGGTCCATCGATGCGGGCGACGCCGTCTTCCGCTCCGGGTTGTCCGAGCTCCCCCAGAACGCCGGGCGCCTCGGACGAAGGGTCGTGTCGAGGGCGGAGCTCAGCCGGCTGGGCGCGTTACTCACCGATGTCCTCGCGCGCCATCACGTCGAACATCCACTCGAAGCCGGCGCCCCGCGCGCCCGGCTCCCGCACCTCCTTCAACTCCCGGACGAAGAGATCGATGCACTCGTCGCCCAGAGCGAGGACACGATCATGGAAGGCACGACCGTCAGGCTTCGCTCGCATGAGGTCGCGCTGGAGCCAGAGCAAGCGCGTGAGAGGGACCGCATCGTCGCCGCGATCGAGGAAGCGGGATTCGCGCCTCCTCTGACACCCGAGCTCGGAGCCGACCCGGTGCTACTGCGATCGCTCGCCGGATCCGGCCAACTCGTCAAGATCGACGGCTTCTACCTCACCGCCCGTCGGGCTGTCGAAGCGAGGAGCCGCGTGCGCGCCGCTATCGAGGAACAAGGACCGATGACGGTGGCGCAGATACGTGACCTGCTCGGCACATCACGCAAATACGCGGTTCCTCTGTGCGAATGGCTGGACTCGACCGGCGCGACGCGACGCGTAGGAGACCTCAGAGACCTAGGCCCCCGCCCCTAACCCCGCCGACGTTATAATAAACCCCCCAAATTTGGCGGTATGATAAAATA